>NZ_JBFSVE010000085.1:0-9146 GCF_041467715.1 Vibrio sp. 10N.247.311.14 | reverse complement strand
CGTAGAGGACTTTCACCTCCTAGATCAACGCCATGCTCGGCGCACAACAAAAAAGCGCACGATCTCTCGTGCGCTTTCTTTTGAACTTTTTAGGCTAGTTACTTTAAGACATCTCTCAATGCTTTTAAGCACAGCGCGACATTCTCTTTACGAGCACCATAGCCCATTAGGCCGATACGCCATGCCTTACCAGCCAAAGAGCCAAGCCCAGCACCGATTTCAAGATTATATTCTTCTAAAAGCTGCGTTCTGATCTTAGCCTCATCAATTCCTTCTGGGAAATAAAGTGCATTAAGCTGCGGCAGGCGGCTCTCTTCATCAACCACAAACTTTAACCCTAGAGCTTCTACGCCTTCTTTAAGCTCTTGGTGCATCGCATGATGACGAGACCACGCATTATCTAAGCCTTCATTTTTCAACAAAACCAGCGACTCATGCAGAGCATAAAGGCTGTTCACGGGTGCGGTATGGTGGTAGCTACGCTTACCTTCTCCACTCCAGTAACCTAATACTAAACTTTGATCCAAAAACCAGCTTTGCACTGGTGCTTTACGGGCTTTCATTTTATCAACCGCACGCTGAGAGAAAGTCACTGGAGATAGCCCTGGCACACAAGACAGACACTTTTGGCTGCCAGAATAAACCGCATCAAGCTGCCACTCATCAACCAGCAATGGCACACCACCTAATGATGTCACTGCATCAACAATCGTTAACGCATCAAACTGACGAGCGACAGCAGAGATAGCTTGAGCATCAGATAACGCTCCGGTTGATGTCTCTGCATGCACAAATGCAACAGCAACGGCATCGGGGTTTTCTGCCAATGCTTGTTCTACCTTTTCAACTGAAACGGGCTTGCCCCATTCGTCATCAACAAGGATGGCTTCGCCACCACAACGCACCACGTTTTCTCGCATACGCTCACCGAAGACACCGTTACGACAAACAATCACCTTTTCACCAGGCTCAATCAAGTTAACAAAACAGGTCTCCATACCTGCACTGCCCGGTGCAGAAACGGCAATCGTAAATTCGTTTTCAGTCTGAAAAGCGTATTTAAGAAGTTGTTTAAGCTCATCCATCATCGCAATAAACAGCGGATCTAGGTGACCTATGGTTGGACGGCTCAAAGCCTGTAGCACTTGAGGTGAGATATCAGAAGGACCAGGCCCCATTAACGTTCGGTGTGGCGGATAAAAGCTCTCGATAGCAGTAGTGAGTGTTAAATTAGACATGTACATCCCTTACGTTAATGTTGTGAACAATCCACCCTAAAGCAAATTGATTACCTCAGCAATTAGCCATAAGTATTGAGGTCAAACCACTGTCACATAATTGTTAAAATTATTTTTTAAATATCTCCAGTTACGGATTGACATTGTTACCGCAAACACGTTCAATGAAATGGCTATCTAGCAGAAGAGGAGCACTGCCCAGGCAGATGTTTTGTGGAACCGCATTTCCAATACAAAACATTAAGGGGGAGCAGTGCCGAGATAATAAAAGGATGCAGGACCTTTATTATCGGTTGAGCGGGCTGAATCCCGGCAACTGTCGCCATTTCTATATGGTGAGGAGCTTCTGAGGTTACTATTCTAATAATTCCTCTCTTTTTGCTCTAAATACTCTCTTCGAAAAACATCGGACGTTGGATTACCCAACCGTAATTTTATTTTAGGAAGTCGTGGGAGATATATCGTGAGTGCATCTAATGTAGCTGGTTCTTTTAATGTCGCTAAGTTTGGTGGAACAAGTGTTGCCAACTTTGAAGCAATGAGCCGTTGTGCTGCTATTATTGAAAATAACTCGAATACGAAACTGGTCGTGAGCAGTGCATGCTCTGGCGTTACCAACCTACTCGTTGAACTCGCGAATGGGGTTCAAGACAAAGCTCGTCGTCAGGATTTGATGACGCAACTGACTGACATTCATAACGCAATTCTCGATCAGCTAGCTGATCCAATCAGTATCGAAAAAGAAGTTCACAGCATTCTTGATGACATTGCGAGCGCTGCCGAGGCTGCATCATTCCAAACAAGCACTAAACTGACCGATCACCTTGTCGCATGTGGCGAGTTGATGTCGACACACATCTTGGCTCAGATCATCCGTGAACGAGGCACTCCTGCTGTTCGCTTTGATATCAGAGATGTGATGCGCACTAATGATGATTTTGGTAAAGCCGAACCTCAACTAGAAGATATTGCCGCTCTAGCGCAACAGAAACTTATTCCACTTTGCCAACAACAAGTTGTCGTTACACAAGGTTTTATCGGTGCTGATAGCGAAGGCAACACCACGACTTTAGGCCGCGGTGGCAGTGATTACTCAGCAGCATTGATTGCCGAATCTGTAAAGGCGATTGGTCTAGAAATCTGGACGGATGTTCCGGGTATTTACACCACTGACCCTCGTATTGCACCTAAAGCTTCTCCTATCCCAGAGATCAGCTTTAGTGAAGCATCGGAAATGGCAAACTTTGGTGCGAAGATCTTGCATCCATCGACTCTAGTACCTGCATTACGCCACCAAATCCCGGTATTTGTCGGCTCTTCTAAAGCACCAGAGTTGGGTGGAACTTGGATTCGCCAACAGGTGGAAAGCTCTCCACTATTCAGAGCCCTCGCCCTTCGCTGCAACCAAACCATGGTTACGCTGCGTAGCGCTAATATGTTCCATGCTTACGGCTTTCTTGCGAAAGTGTTCGAGATCCTTGCTAAACATAAGATCTCTGTCGATCTGATTACTACCTCTGAGATCAGTGTTTCACTCACCCTAGATCAAACTGATACATCTGGTGGTGCTCCTGAATTACCAGAAGCAGCACGTCTTGAGCTAGAAGAGCTTTGTTCAGTCGATGTGGAACATGACCTGTGTTTAGTGGCATTGATTGGTAATAATATGAGTGAAAGCAAAGGCTACGCTAAGCAAGTATTCAGCACCCTTGAAGATTTCAACCTGCGCATGATTTGTTACGGAGCAAGCCCACACAACCTGTGTTTCTTGCTAGATGAATCTGTTTCTAAGTTGGCGATTCAAAAACTGCACCAAGAATTGTTTGAGTAAAAATGCGTTTATCACCAACAGATAAATAACTAAATCTCAGATACAAAAAGGGTTGCTATTAAGCAACCCTTTCTCTTTTTTACTATACGAATCAAAGCTCGTCGTAGATTCAAACTAGTTAATGTTTGGACCTAACCACTTCTCGGCTTCTAACATATCCCAACCTTTGCGGTCAGCATAGCTATCCACTTGATCCTGTTGAATCTGTGCAATAGCAAAGTATCTAGCATCAGGGTGTGAGAAATACATACCAGACACTGAGGCACCAGGCCACATCGCGTAGCTTGTCGTTAATGACATGTCGATTGCCTTTTCAACGTCCATCAGCTCCCACAACGTACCTTTCTCTGTATGCTCTGGGCAAGCAGGGTAACCTGGAGCTGGACGAATACCTTGGTATTTCTCTCGAATCAAATCGTCGTTAGACAAATTCTCATCTGGCGAGTAACCCCAAATATCCTTTCTCACTTCTTTATGCAGATATTCCGCGAACGCCTCAGCCAATCGGTCAGCAACCGCCTGAATCATAATCGCGTTGTAGTCATCGCCTTTCGCTTTGTATTCATCAGCCAGCTCTCGCTCACCAATACCACCCGTAACCGCAAAGCCACCAATCCAATCCGCTTTACCGCTTTCTTTTGGCGCAATGTAATCAGACAAACAGTAGTTAAAGCCTTTTGGTTTCTCTGTTTGTTGACGAAGATTGTGTAGAACTTTTAGAACTTCGGTACGAGATTCATCGGTATACACCTCAATATCATCACCAACACTGTTCGCTGGGAACATGGCACACATACCACGCGCTTCAAGCAGCTTCTCTTTCTCTACGCGATCCAGTAAATCATTAGCATCTTTGAATAAACGTTTTGCCTCTTCACCCACTTCCTCATGATCAAGGATTGCAGGGTATTTACCAACCAATGACCATGTCATAAAGAATGGAGTCCAATCGATGTACTGACGCAAAGTTGCCACATCAAAATCATTGAAGATATGAACTCCCGGCTTAGCGGGTGCCGGTGGCGTATACGCATCCCAATCGATAGCAACTTTATTGGCACGAGCTCTTTCAAGCGTGACAGGCTTGGTACGAGGTTTCTTACGATTGTGCTGATCTCGAACGCGATCGTAATCGATATCCAGCTTCTCAACGAAAGCGGGTTTCAATTCATCAGAAAGTAGTGAAGTACAAACACCCACTGCACGCGAGGCATTATTTACGTATACAACAGGTTCTGAATAATTCTGCTCAATCTTAACTGCTGTGTGAGCTTTAGATGTGGTTGCGCCGCCAATCAGAAGAGGCAGCTTGAAACCCTGTCTCTCCATTTCTTTAGCAACATGTACCATTTCATCAAGAGACGGTGTAATCAGCCCAGACAGGCCAATAATGTCGACATTCTCTTCTTTCGCTACCTTGAGAATCTTCTCGCAAGAAACCATCACACCTAAGTCGATAATTTCGTAGTTATTACACTGTAAAACCACACCAACGATATTTTTACCGATATCGTGAACGTCACCTTTAACGGTCGCTAACAAAATCTTACCGTTAGTTGCGCCCACTTCTTTGGATGCATTAATGAATGGTTCTAAATGGGCAACCGCCTGTTTCATCACACGCGCAGACTTTACAACCTGTGGTAAGAACATCTTACCTTCACCAAACAGGTCACCAACAACGTTCATTCCGTCCATTAGAGGACCTTCAATCACTTCAATAGGACGAGAGGCATTAACACGAGCTTCTTCGGTATCTTCAACAATAAAGTCGGTGATACCTTTTACCAAAGAGTGCTCCAAACGCTTCTCTACAGGCCAAGTTCGCCACTCTAATGCAGATTTATCTTCAACCTTACCAACAGCACGCTCTAGGTATTCGGTCGCCATATCCAGCAATCTTTCAGTCGAATCATCACGACGGTTTAGTACCACATCTTCAACAGCATCACGCAGATCTTCTGGAACATTATCGTAAATTTCCAACTGACCAGCGTTTACAATGCCCATATCCATACCGTTTTTAAAACAGTGATATAGGAATACCGCGTGAATAGCCTCACGGACGTAGTTATTACCACGGAATGAGAATGAAACATTCGACACACCGCCAGAGATCATCGCATGCGGGAGATCGCGTTTGATGTCTCCTACTGCTTCAATGAAATCAACCGCATAGTTATTATGCTCATCGATACCAGTAGCCACTGCGAAAATATTCGGGTCAAAAATAATATCTTCTGGTGGGAAACCGACTTCATCAACAAGAATGTTGTAGGCATTGGTACAGATTTCGACTTTACGCTCTCGAGTATCAGCCTGCCCGACTTCATCAAACGCCATCACGATGACAGCAGCACCATAACGACGAACTAATTTGGCTTGCTCAACAAACTTCTCTTTGCCTTCTTTTAGAGAGATTGAGTTAACGATGCCTTTGCCTTGAATACACTTTAGGCCAGCTTCGATAACTTCCCACTTAGAAGAATCGACCATAACAGGTACTTTCGAGATTTCAGGTTCTGAAGCACATAGATTCAGGAATTTAACCATACACGCCTCGGCGTCTAGCATCCCTTCATCCATGTTGATATCGATAATCTGAGCGCCATTTTCGACTTGCTCGCGAGCAACACTCAATGCTTCGTCGTAAAGCTCTTCTTTGATCAAACGCTTGAAACGCGCAGAACCAGTGACATTGGTCCGCTCACCTACATTCACGAACAAAGATTCTTTAGCTATCGTCAGTGGCTCTAGTCCCGAAAGACGACAAGAAACTGGTAAGTCTGGCAATTGACGCGGCGTTACACCTTCAACGGCCTCAGCCATTTGACGGATATGCTCTGGAGTAGTACCACAACACCCACCAATTAGGTTCAAGAAGCCACTTTCAGCCCACTCTTTAACATGTTCAGCCATATCCTCAGGAGAAAGGTCATACTCACCAAATGCATTAGGCAAACCCGCATTAGGGTGAGCAGAAACATTGCACTCTGAGATACGAGACATCTCACCGACATACTCACGCAGTTCATCAGGGCCCAATGCACAGTTCAATCCAAATGAGATTGGTTTTACATGACGAAGGGCGTTGTAGAATGCTTCTGTCGTCTGTCCTGAAAGGGTACGACCTGATGCGTCAGTGATGGTACCGGAAATCATCACTGGAAGAGCAATACCCACCTCTTCAAAAACAGATTCAACGGCAAAGGCACACGCTTTCGCGTTTAACGTATCAAAGATAGTTTCAATAAGAATTAAATCTGAACCGCCCTTAATGAGCGCGCGAGTCGATTCAGAATAGGCTTCAACCAGTTCGTCAAAGCTAACATTACGGTAACCTGGATCGTTTACATCAGGCGAGATAGAACAAGTTCGGTTGGTTGGACCTAATACACCCGCGACGAAGCGAGGTTTATCTGGGGTCTTTGCAGTCCATTCATCAGCTGCTTCACGAGCAAGCTTGGCAGCAGCAAAGTTAATCTCTTCACTAAGGCTTTCCATATCATAGTCGGCCATAGCGATGGTTGTAGCGTTAAAGGTATTGGTTTCGAGGATGTCAGCCCCAGCTTCCAAATACTCCATATGGATATCTTTGATAAGCTTAGGCTGTGTAAGAACTAAAAGGTCATTGTTGCCCTTCAAGTCACTGTGCCAATCAGCAAAGCGTTCACCACGATAGTCTTGCTCTTCCAATTTATAATCCTGAATCATGGTGCCCATGCCACCATCAATCAGTAAAATTCGTTGCTTCAACAGAGCGTCAATCTTTTGCCTTACATTACTTCCCACGGTACAACCTCATTCCTTTAATTATCCCTCCATCCTATCACACATTAAAAAGGAGTCTAGACGTCTAAAAAAGGAAATTGATTACTGAGTCATGACAAAAAAATGTTTGCTATTTGAGCATGAGACAACGAAAATTCATATTCATACTTTGTTACATGTTGGAATCCCAATGTCGGTCTATTACACCTTATGCTTCTTGTCCGCTGCAGCCATGCTTATTGCTTTCGTGAATACAAAAATTGGTAAAATGCAGACAACCATCGCCATCACAGCTGGCTCAATGATGTTATCTCTATTGATTATCATTGCGGGACAAAATAATTGGTTCCAATTGGCAGACATTGCCTCAGAGACCGTTGCCAGTATCAATTTTGAAGATTTCCTTCTAAAAGGGATATTAGGATTCTTACTATTTGCAGGCGGTTTGGGAATCAAATTACCAAACCTAAAAGACCAGAAATGGGAAATAACAGTACTCGCGTTAGGTGCTACGCTGTTTTCAACATTCTTTATCGGTTTTGTGCTGTACGGGTTTTGCCAGTTCATCGGTATTCAATTTGATCTGATTTACTGCCTACTCTTTGGCTCGCTAATCTCTCCAACCGATCCCATCGCCGTGCTAGCAATAGTAAAGAAACTCGACGCTCCCAGAAGAATCTCTACTCAAATCGAGGGAGAGTCTCTATTCAACGATGGTTTTGGCTTAGTTATCTTCGTAACCCTATTTACTATCGCATTCGGCACAGAAGCGCCAACCGTCGGTAGTGTGACCATGCTATTCGTTCAAGAGGCAATTGGCGGCATCGTCTACGGTTTTGTTTTAGGTCTTGTATTCCACTACCTAATCAGCAATACCGATGACCACTCGATGGAGTTGCTATTAACCATCGGCATCCCAACTGCTGGTTATGCGTTTGCTGAAGTTCTACATGTATCAGGCCCATTAGCGATGGTGGTATCAGGTATCATGATTGGTAACTGGACTCGCTTTATCGGATTCTCGAAAGAGAGTGAAGATCACCTAGATCATTTCTGGGAGTTGATAGATGAATTCTTAAACGGCGTATTATTCCTACTAATTGGTATGTCGATGCTGTTATTCAAATTCCACCAAGAAGACTGGATCTTAATGGCGTTCGCAGTCCCTCTAGTATTGAGTGCACGTTACTTGAGTGTTTTCTTGTCTTACATCGGATTTAAACGCTTTAGAACTTACAACCCGTGGTCGATTAAGATTCTAACTTGGGGTGGCTTACGCGGTGGCTTAGCATTAGCCATGGCACTTTCGATCCCTTCAGGTATCTGGGTAATTGAAGACAAAGCAATAGATGTAAAAGAGATAATCCTTGTCATGACATACGCCGTTGTTGTGTTCTCTATTCTAGTTCAAGGCTCAACAATCACTCCTATGATAGAGAAAGCAAAACAAGCAGAGAAAGAGCTAGATTAATATCTAAATAGATCAACCAAGGCCGCCTACTTTAGGTGGCCTTTTTATACCTAATGAAAGTCAAACTCGCCAATTCCCTCACTGAAGTTATCGTTGAAAGGGATGCGTGGAACATAGAGCTCATATCGATATTTGATACCGCTAATATTTGAGTAATCGAAAGCCTTAATGTGGGTGGACAGAACTCTTTAAGGAGCTTAAGTCATACAGAGAATTAGTTCTTCTGCCCACTCGCTAGTCTACCCAATAACCCACTCTCAAGTTATATAAGCTTCAATCGAAAGGCTTCACCTTTCACCTGGAAACAAAAATAACGGGACTCAACGTCTCGCTAGAATAGCGTTAGTTATTAACAGGACTACGGAGCTAGATGAGTGGTGAACAGAAAGCTTTAGCTTTGAACTAAGTCATTAAATACAGCAAGGCTGCACTAAATCAGTGTTCGATAGAGATAGCTAAAGGAACACATGGTACTTCAAGTGATACTTGTAAAAATGACAGGAATAAAAAGCGCTAGCATTTCTGCCGAGACGTGCAGACTAGAGTCTTAAATATGGCAAGGCTGGAATGAGTAGGCACTCCGGAGATTCGAGCACGCAGGTGAGCTAGGAGCGCCTAGTTATCCCAACATTACTTCGTAGAAGCAGCAGATACAAAAAAGCCCCAGTATTTCTGCTGAGGCTTAGTATATGGAAAGGTTGGAGGTTTAGACTCCCAACACGCGCTGTTTTGGTAAGTAGGAGAATCCGCGGCTTTGCTAATGGCGTATATTATACCAACCCGGAAAATTAACTGATCAGGTCAATCCAATCTCTTGTACACATTTTTGTGACGC
>NZ_JBFSVE010000084.1:0-11410 GCF_041467715.1 Vibrio sp. 10N.247.311.14 | reverse complement strand
CCCCCGACCCTCTGGTCCCAAACCAGATGCGCTACCAAGCTGCGCTATTCACCGACTAATTTTGTATCGACTCTTGGGAATAATGAATCAACACTGGAAGCCGAAGCTACCGATATTTTGTAAAGAAAGAATGGGGTGGCTAACGAGATTCGAACTCGCGACCACCGGAATCACAATCCAGGGCTCTACCAACTGAGCTATAGCCACCATTATTTCTTTTTTGCCAATTTCTCACTTACCGAAGTAAGAGACCGGATGGCGCGCCTGAAAGGATTCGAACCTTCGGCCTTTGGCTCCGGAGGCCAACGCTCTATCCAGCTGAGCTACAGGCGCATGCCCTGTCGGCGGAGTGGAATAATACGTATATCACCCAATGCCGTCTAGTACTTTTTTAACTTTTTTTTCTGTTTGGTCTCTTTTTCGACAGTTAATATGTGATAAACCCCTTATTTGAGTACTACAACCCGCCACAGCTTATAAGTTGTTGTTTATTGCAACAACTTATCGGGATATAATCACCCATTATTTACATTGGTTTAACAGTTGCTCTTTGCTGGTGAAGCCAAAACACCCTCCAACACTATAAATTGGTAAGCACGTACTTACCTTGGGAATGTAAAGTGAGTTTAATGGATATGTCTCGTCGAATTTTAAGCGTTGTCATCGCAGTTTTAACCTTTTCAACTGGCGCAATGGCTTCAGGCCTTAGCGAAGCAGAGCAAGATGCAATTGCTGAACGCATCAAACCAGTTGGTCAAGTTTACCTAGTCGGCAGCGAACCAGTAGTCGCAGAACCAACAGGCCCTCGTGATGGCGCAACAGTTTACGGTACCTTTTGTATCGCTTGTCACGCATCTGGCGTAAGTGGCGCACCTAAAACAGGTGATGCTGGTGATTGGGGGCCTCGTATTGCTCAAGGTCGCGATATCCTAGCTAACCACGCAATCAACGGCTTTAATGCAATGCCAGCGAAAGGTTCATGTATGGACTGTTCAGACGACGAAATCAAAGATGCTATCGAGCACATGATTGCTGGTCTGTAATTTACCGATCTGTAATTAAAAATGCCAGATTCAAAAAAGGTGACCCTATGGTCACCTTTTTATTTATCTCTATTTAATGCTTTCAGAACCAGACGCTACTTTTTGTTGAACATCGCACGAATATTAGCAATGTGTGCCTGTCCTTTTTCCATTCTTTCTTCAGCGGATTGTGGTTTCTTAACGCTTTCCCACTCCACATCCTCATGCGGCAACTCGTCAAGGAAGCGGCTTTGTGTTGGCTTAATCAATTCACCATACTGACGACGTTCTCGACACTTAGTAAAAGTCAGCTCTTTCTGCGCTCGCGTAATCCCTACATACATAAGACGACGCTCTTCTTCTACATTACCTTCATCAACACTGGTTTGGTGTGGCAAGATGCCCTCTTCAGCCCCCATCAAGAATACATACGGAAACTCTAGGCCTTTCGAAGCGTGCAATGTCATTAGTTGAACTTGGTCTGCATCGTCATTATCTTCCCCGCGCTCCATCATATCGCGTAAAGTTAAACGTTGAACAACCTCTCGTAGCGTCTTCTCTTCTTTATCATAGTTGTCACCTTCGAGGTCGGCCACAATCCAGCTATAGAGATCAGACACGTTTTTCATTCGCATTTCAGCGGCTTTCGGGCTTGGAGAGGTTTCGTAGAGCCAATCTTCGTAGTTGATGTCACGAACCAAAGAGCGAACCGCCTCAACTGTATTACCACGCTCTGCATTATCCGAGATACGAACAATCCAATCGCTGAAACGACGCAGGTTTTCCAAACCACGGCCCGTCAGCGTTTGCTCTAAGCCCATTTCGAAGCTGGCTTCAAACAGGCTTTTACCGCGCATGTTGGCGTAGCTGCCTAATTTTTCAAGCGTAACTGGGCCAATCTCACGACGTGGTGTGTTTACAATACGCAGGAAGGCGTTGTCATCATCAGGGTTCACCAACACACGTAGGTAAGCCATGATGTCTTTAATTTCTGCTCTGGCGAAAAAGGATGTACCGCCTGAGATTTTGTAAGGCACACGGTTCTGCATCAAGGCTTTTTCAATCAAGCGAGATTGGTGGTTACCGCGGTAAAGCACTGCGTAATCTTTGTATTCTGTGCGATTCAAAAACTTGTGGGCGATGATCTCACCGGTAATACGCTCTGCTTCATGCTCTTCATTCTTAGCATTTAATACCTTGAGCTTTTCACCATCTGGGATCTCAGAGAACAGTGACTTCTCATAGACGTGCGGATTGTTGGCGATCAAGATGTTCGCTGCTCGCAAAATTCGACTGGTCGAGCGGTAGTTTTGCTCTAGTTTGATCAAGCGTAGGTTCGGGTAATCCTCACCTAACAAAACCAAGTTTTGTGGTTTTGCGCCACGCCATGAGTAAATAGATTGGTCATCATCACCTACGACCGTCAAACGACCACGTTCACCCACCAGTAAACGAACCAACTCATATTGGCTAGTGTTGGTATCTTGATATTCATCGACCAGCAAATAACGAATACGAGACTGCCAGCGTTCACGCACTTCTTGATTGGTTTTCAGTAGCAATACTGGCATCGCAATCAGATCATCAAAATCGAGTGCGTTATAGGCCTTCATTTGTTTTTGATACATCTCAAAACAGAATGCAAACAACTGCTCTTGTTCGCCTTGAGCACGTGCTTTCGCCTGATCTGGCGTCAGCATGTCATTCTTCCAATTTGAGATGGTACTCATCAAAGAACGCAGCAGATCCTTATCACCATCGATCTGTGTTTCGGTTAGTTCTTTAAGTAGAGCTAACTGGTCTTGGTCATCAAACAGCGAGAAGCCTGCTTTCAGACCCAGCGCTTTGTATTCTCGGCGAATGATAGTTAAACCCATGGTATGGAACGTTGAAACGATCAGACCTTTAGATTCACCTTTACCTAGAGTTTGACCCACACGCTCTTTCATCTCGCGTGCCGCTTTATTAGTAAAGGTCACCGCCGCAATATTACGCGCCTTATAGCCACATTCCTGAACCAGATAAGCAATTTTATTGGTGATAACACGTGTTTTACCGGATCCAGCGCCCGCTAATACTAAGCAGGGGCCCGAAACATATTTCACGGCTTCATCTTGTCTTGGGTTCAGTTTCATTTGATTCTCAGTTTGGTCTAGAGGGGCGAATTCAATTGCGCGCCTATAATAATGCTGCAACAGCACGAATGCTACGTTCTCTTATACAAGATTTTTACGCTGATTATGTAAAACTTTGTTGCACATGTGTGTGGTTATTAGGCTATAATGAATGAACGTTCATTCATTGGTGGTTGAAATATGACAACTCATGCACCTCGGGATAAACGCCAGCAAATACTTTCTGCAGCTGAAAAGCTAATTGCAGAGGTCGGTTTCCAAGGCCTTTCAATGCAAAAATTAGCCAAAGAAGCGGGAGTGGCTGCAGGCACTATCTATCGCTACTTCGATGATAAAGAGCATTTGATAGAAGATGTTCGAATGCTCGTGACTCAAAGAGTAGCTGATGCTGTTCAACAAGGGGTTAATGATTCGGATCCAATTAAACAACGCTACCGTACTATGTGGTTGAACATATGGAACTTAGCAGGAACGAATTTAGCCGCAATAAAAAATCGGGTTCAGTATGACTCTCTACCCATCACAAATAGCCTAAACTTCAGGGAACTAGAACGTAAAATGTTTGCCCAAGTTGAGCTGCTATTTAATGAGGGGAAAGAACAAGGATTGTTTAAACCACTTAACAATGAAGTATTAGGTGGATTGAGCTTGGCGGCTAGTGTTTCTCTAGCACGCAAGCATTCTTTAGGATTTTACCAACTTGATGAGGCAGAACTAGAATCTGCAATCGAAGCCAGTTGGGACGCAATAATTAAACACTAGATCGGAGTTTTGACCATAATGAAAAAGTGGACTTTCTTCATGTTACTCATCGCTGTACTACTTTTCGGCAGCGTTATTGGGTTTAACATGTTCAAACAACAAAAAATTGCTGAGTATATGGCCAACCGCCCTGAACCAGAGTTTCCAGTAACGGTAACTGAAGTTCAGCCGATCGACTGGGTGCCAGTGATTGAAGCTATCGGCTTCATCGAACCTAACCAAGGTGTGACACTAGCGAACGAAACCAGCGGTGTTATTGACCAAATCTCTTTTGGTTCAGGAACTGACGTTAAAAATGACCAACTTCTTGTTCGTCTTGATTCTGGCGTAGAAAAAGCCAACTTAAAGAGTTCTGAAGCTCGACTGCCTGCGGCAAAAGCAAAATACAAACGCTACCAAGGCCTGTTTAAGAAAGGCTCTATTTCAAAAGAAGCATACGATGAAGCAGAGGCAAACTACTACTCTCTATCTGCTGACATTGAAAGCTTAAAAGCATCGATTGCCCGTCGCGAGATCCGCGCTCCGTTTGACGGCACTGTCGGTATTCGTAATGTGTATCTAGGCCAATACCTACAATCTGGCACTGACATCGTTCGCCTAGAAGACACCAGTGTTATGCGCCTACGCTTCACTATTTCTCAAAATGACATCTCTCGTATTGAGGTTGGTCAGGCGATCGACATCTTCGTTGATGCATACCCAGAAAAACCGTTTAAAGGTTCTATTAGTGCCATTGAGCCTGCGGTTAGCATCCAAAGTGGTCTTATCCAAGTACAAGCCGATATCCCAAACAACGATGGTAAGTTACGTAGCGGTATGTTTGCGCGCGCTAACATCATTCTACCTAAACTAGCAAACCAAGTGACACTGCCTCAGACGGCCATCACTTTCACACTTTACGGTGACAATGTTTATATTTTACGTGAAGAAGATGGTGTGCAGCGTGTGAAACAACAAGTGGTGAAAGTAGGTGAACGTACAGAAAGTATTGCTCACATACTGGAAGGCGTAGAGCCTGGCGATGTTGTCGTGACAACGGGTCAAGTTCGTTTAAGTAACAATGCTAAAGTTCGAGTTGTAGAAAGTGATGCAACGACGCCGCCAGCTGAAACACCAATGCTGTAATTGGAGGAATCATGCGCTTTACTGATGTTTTTATTAAACGTCCAGTTCTGGCTATTTCAATCAGCTTTTTGATCGCATTGCTTGGCTTCCAAGCAATCTTCAAAATGCAGGTTCGTGAATACCCAGACATGACAAATACGATCGTGACGGTCACGACGAGCTATTACGGTGCCAGTGCCGATCTGATCCAAGGCTTTATAACTCAGCCATTAGAACAAGCGATCGCTCAAGCCGATAATATTGATTATATGACGTCGCAGTCCGTACTCGGTAGCTCGACTATTACGGTCAATATGAAGCTCAATACCGACCCGAATGCCGCGCTGTCTGACATACTGGCCAAGACTAACTCGGTACGTTCTCAGCTTCCTAAAGAAGCCGAAGATCCAACCGTAACTATGTCTACCGGTTCAACAACGGCGGTACTCTACATTGGTTTTACGAGTGATGAACTCTCTGCAAGCCAAATTACCGACTACCTTGAGCGAGTGGTTAACCCACAACTGTTTACCGTTAATGGCGTATCAAAGGTCGACTTGTACGGCGGGATCAAATACGCATTACGTGTATGGCTTGATCCTTCCAAAATGGCAGCATTAAACCTGACAGCCACTGACGTGATGACGGTGCTTAATGCAAACAACTACCAATCAGCAACTGGCCAAGCAATTGGTGAGTTTATGCTGTACAACGGCAGTGCCAATACCCAAGTAACCAATACCGATGAATTAGAAAGGTTGGTGGTCAAAACCAGTCAAAATGGCGGTTCTATTGTTCGCTTAGGTGATATTGCTAAGGTTTCACTAGAAAAAAGCCACGATGTGGTTCGCGCAAGTGCTAATGGCAAACAAACGGTTGTAACCGCCATCAATGCAGCGCCAAGTGCTAACCCGATCAACATTGCTGCTGATGTTATGCAGCTGTATCCTGAGTTGGAGCGAAACCTACCAAGCAATATCAGCATGAATATCATGTATGACTCAACCATTGCGATTAATGAATCCATTCAAGAGGTTATACACACGATTGTTGAAGCCGCGCTGATTGTATTAGTGGTTATCACGCTATTCTTAGGCTCATTGCGTGCGGTTATCATTCCTATCGTAACCATCCCTTTATCGCTGGTTGGTGTTGCGATGGTGATGCAAGTCATGGGTTTCTCATGGAACTTAATGACGCTACTGGCGATGGTATTAGCAATCGGTCTAGTGGTTGATGATGCAATCGTAGTACTGGAAAACGTCGATCGACACGTCAAATTGGGGGAATCTCCTTTCAGGGCTGCCATCATTGGTACCCGTGAAATTGCAGTACCGGTTATTGCAATGACACTGACATTGGGCGCGGTTTATGCCCCTATCGCAATGATGGGTGGTATCACAGGCTCGCTGTTTAAAGAGTTCGCATTAACCCTCGCTGGCGCGGTATTTGTTTCTGGAATCATCGCTTTAACACTGTCTCCAATGATGTGTTCAAAGCTGCTAAAAGAAAATGCACAGCCGAGTAAGTTTGAACTGAAGGTACACAGCGTACTTGATCGTATGACAGGCCGTTACTCTAAGATGCTGCATGCGATCATGGATCATCGTCCGGTTATCATTGGCTTTGCGGTCATTGTATTTTTAAGCTTGCCGATGCTGTTTAAATTCATCCCAAGTGAACTTGCCCCTGCAGAAGATAAAGGGGTGGTGATGATGATTGGTACTGGTCAATCAACGGCTAACCTAGACTACCTAAGTAACACGATGGATGACGTGAGCGGTATCTTGGTGACCCAGCCTGAAATCCAATACGCTCAATCCTTCACTGGTGTACCAAACTCAAACCAAGCATTTGGTATTGCCTCAATGGTGCCATGGAGTGAGCGCACGGCTAGCCAATCTGAGGTAACGAACCGTATCAGTGGATTGCTACAAGATATCCCAGGCATGGCAGTAACCGCGTTCCAAATGCCAGAGTTGCCGGGTGCCGGTTCTGGTCTACCACTCCAGTTTGTGATTACCACACCAAGCAGCTTTGAGAGCTTATTCGCTATCGCAACCGATATTTTAACGGATGTGAAAGATAGCCCTCTCTTTGTCTACTCTGACCTTGATTTGAACTACGATTCAGCAACGATGAAGATTCAAATTGATAAAGATATGGCGGGCGCTTATGGGGTAACGATGCAAGATATCGGTGTCACCCTAAGCACCATGATGTCGGATGGTTACGTTAACCGTATTGACCTCAACGGTCGTTCTTATGAAGTGATCCCTCAGGTTGAGCGTAAGTTCCGCTTAAACCCAGAGTCAATGAATCATTACTACGTTCGAGCCAGCAATGGTGATGCTGTTCCTCTCGGTAGCTTGGTAACAATTGATGTGGTGGCAGAGCCTCGCTCTCTTCCTCACTTCAACCAGTTGAACTCAGCGACGGTCGGTGCGGTTCCTATGCCGGGCGCGGCGATGGGTGATGCGGTAAACTGGTTTGAAAACATTGCCCAAACCAAATTACCTGCAGGCTATAACCATGACTACATGGGTGAGTCGCGTCAGTTTGTAACAGAAGGCAGCGCACTGTATGTGACGTTCGGTTTAGCACTGGCGATCATCTTCTTGGTTCTGGCGATTCAATTTGAGTCGTTAAAAGATCCATTGGTTATCATGGTGTCGGTGCCACTCGCAATATGTGGTGCATTGATTGCGCTCGCTTGGGGCGCAGCGACGATGAACATCTACTCGCAAGTGGGGCTGATTACCTTGGTTGGTCTGATTACCAAGCACGGTATCTTGATCTGTGAGGTAGCAAAAGAAGAGCAGCTGCATAATAAATTATCACGCAAAGAGGCGGTTATGGAGGCGGCAAGGGTACGTCTACGTCCAATCCTAATGACAACAGCGGCGATGATTGCAGGCCTGATCCCATTGATGTACGCCACGGGTGCAGGTGCAGCTCAGCGCTTTAGTATCGGTATTGTTATCGTTGCTGGTCTGGCGATTGGTACGCTGTTTACGCTGTTTGTTCTGCCGGTTATTTATAGCTACTTAGCCGAAAAACATAAACCAATTCCAGTTTTCCTCGAAGATAAAGATCTCGAGAAGCTGGCCCGTGTTGATGAAGCAAAAGCGGCGCACAGAGAATTAGCTAACAATAAGTAATTTCCCTGTCGTATTAACAATAAAAAGGCTACTTCGGTGGCCTTTTTTTGTACGCCATAGGCGACATCTTTGATGTGATTAAATAGAATAGTGATAAATATTCAGGAGTTTTAATTGATATGTTTGATCCAAAAAAACTAGAGCAAATTGCTAAGCAGATCCACGATTCTATGCCTCAACCAGTAAAAGAGCTTGGTTCAGACGTAGACCAAAAAGTTCGCCAAGTTATCCAAGGCCAACTCAACAAGCTAGACGTTGTGAGCCGTGAAGAGTTTGATGTTCAAACACAAGTACTGCTTCGCACTCGCCAGAAGCTGACTGAAATGGAACAAAAACTGGCTGAACTAGAAGCAAAGCTTTCAGACAAATAGTCATTTTTTTTCAATCAGTTCAAGTTCGAATAAAGGCTTACCTTCGGGTAAGCCTTTATTTTTTCCTCAATCTATCAAGCCTTCACCGGTAAAATAGTTGCAAGCATAAAAAAGCCCCGAACAAATGTTCAGGGCTATTTTTATTCAGTGATGAACTGGAAGATTAACCGCCAACAGCGATACGCTTCATGTCGCTCATGTAGCTACGTAGCTCTTCACCAATGTATTCTACAGGGTGGTTACGGATAGCTTCGTTTACTTCAATTAGCTTAGCGTTATCAACTTGGTTAGATGTCTCACCTAGACCACGGCCGATGACGTCCGTTGCTACTGAAGGCATGAACTTCTCACGTAGGAGCGGTGTTGCTACGTTAGCGAATAGGTAGTTACCGTACTCAGCAGTATCAGAGATTACAACGTTCATTTCGTAAAGACGCTTACGAGCAACTGTGTTTGCGATTAGTGGAAGCTCATGTAGAGATTCGTAGTAAGCAGACTCATCAATGATGCCTGATGCCGTCATAGCTTCGAATGCTAGCTCAACACCGGCACGAACCATAGCAACCATTAGGATACCGTTGTCGAAGTACTCTTGCTCTGAGATTTCTACGTCAGAAGCTGGGTAGTTTTCGAATGCAGTTTCGCCTGTCTCTTCACGCCAGCCTAGTAGGTTCACGTCATCGTTCGCCCAGTCAGCCATCATTGTGCTAGAGAAGTGACCAGAGATGATGTCATCCATGTGCTTGTTGTAAAGCGGACGCATTAGGTCTTTAAGCTCTTCAGAAAGCTCAAACGCTTTAACTTTAGCCGGGTTAGATAGGCGATCCATCATGTGAGTTACGCCACCAAACTTAAGTGCTTCAGTAATCGTTTCCCAACCGTATTGTAGAAGCTTGCCTGCGTAGCCAGGTTCGATGCCATCAGCAATCATCTTCTCGTAAGATACGATAGAACCCGCTTGTAGCATGCCACAAAGGATAGTTTGCTCACCCATCAGGTCAGATTTAACTTCTGCTACGAAAGAAGACTCTAGGCAACCTGCACGGTGACCACCAGTACCTGCAGCCCAAGCTTTAGCGATATCCCAACCTTCGCCTTTAGGGTCGTTTTCTGGGTGAACAGCGATAAGTGTTGGTACACCGAAGCCACGTTTGTACTCTTCGCGAACTTCAGAGCCTGGACACTTAGGTGCAACCATTACTACAGTAAGGTCAGCACGTAATTGCATGCCTTCTTCCACAACGTTGAAGCCGTGAGAGTAACCAAGAGCAGCGCCTTGCTTCATTAGAGGCATTACTGTTTCAACAACGTTTGTGTGTTGCTTATCAGGAGTAAGGTTGATTACTAGGTCTGCTTGAGGGATTAGCGTTTCGTAGCTACCCACTACAAAGCCGTTTTCATCAGCATTTTTGAATGATTGACGCTTTTCATCAATTGCCGCTTGGCGTAGAGCGTAAGATACGTCTAGACCAGAATCACGCATATTTAGACCTTGGTTTAGGCCTTGAGCACCACAACCAACAATTACGATTTTCTTACCTTCAAGGTATTCAGCTTCTGTCGCGAATTCTTCACGATCCATAAAGCGGCAACGACCTAATTGGTCTAGTTGTTCACGAAGGTTTAATGTATTGAAATAGTTAGCCATTCTAGGGCACTCCTTTAAAAATAAGTCCGTAAGGTCGATATCTCTCTATCGAATGACTTCATACTAAAACAGACACTCCGTTGCTGAAAGTGATATATTCACAATTAGTTATTGCAATAAATGCAACATGGAAACGATCGCAGAACATGAACATAAAATCTCTACAATTATTTATACATTTATGCGACAGCAAGAGTTTCAGCAAAACCGCTGCTGCTATGCACGTCAGTCCTTCAGCGCTGAGCCGTCAGATACAAAAGCTTGAAGAGGAAACAGGACAAGAACTGCTAATCAGAGACAACCGCAGTGTTGATCTTACCCCAGCAGGAAAACACCTATTGCCTGTAGCATTGAGCATCGTGGGAGAGTGGCAGCAATATAACCTTCACCTGAAGGGCGGAGAGCAAGAACTTAAAGGTGAGATCCGTATATTTTGTTCAGTAACGGCTAGCTACAGTCACCTACCTGAACTCATAACCGAATTTAGGGCTATTCATCCGTATATTGAATTTAAGCTCTCTACTGGTGATCCAGCTCAATCCATCGACAAGATCTTAAACGATGAAGCGGATATCGCGATTTCAGCAAAGCCAGACATCCTTCCTTCAAGGTTAGAATTCGAAACCATCAGCGATATTCCACTGTCAGTCATCATTCCATCTGGTGTGAGTAGCTTTAGCCAACAACTGCAATCCGATAAGCCAAACTGGAATGAAGTGCCCTTTATCATCCCAGAAGCAGGAACAGCGCGTGAACGAGCCAATGCATGGTTTAAAAAGATGAAGATAAAACCCAACATATACGCGCAAGTTTCTGGCCATGAGGCGATTGTAAGTATGGTGGCACTAGGATGTGGAGTTGGCATCGCACCTGATGTGGTCATAAACAACAGTCCAGTAAGAGATAAAGTTAGCCGCTTAAAGATAGAACCTATCAAGCCATTTGAGTTAGGCGTATGTTGTAAGCGAGCACAGCTAGATAACCCTCTAATTCGAGCGTTCTGGCAAGTTGCAGAAGGGAAATATTTAGCGGACTAGTCGTCATTGTTTTAAATACAAAAAAGGGAAGAGCACGTCAGTGCCCTTCCCCTTTTATTTATGTATATCGCAGATAAGAAAAAAGCCCGCTGATTTCTCAGCGGGCTTTCTAATGGTGGTGGAGGGATAGGGATTTGAACCCTAGAACCGCTATTAACGGTTGCCGGTTT
>NZ_JBFSVE010000083.1:0-14154 GCF_041467715.1 Vibrio sp. 10N.247.311.14 | reverse complement strand
CTTTGAAAAACAATATGTCGCTTAATGCGGTGTCCAGTCTAACTGGAGCAGATCACTATGCCTGTACTCTTACCAGAGTACTAGCGGCAGAAGTTTCATAATTTCTGTTGCGCTGCGCTTACAAACCGATAAGAACATAAATCGATATCTACTTAGCCATCTTTACATACCTTTACATCACATGACGTTATCTTACTTACATTAGTATATTCTTAAGTAGTGAAACAAAGAGAAGGAAAACGTCATGAAAATCAAAAGCACGATAATCGCGTTACTCGGTATCGTTATTGCCTTCGGAGCAATGGCTGGTGGAATGAATAAAGGCATGAATAACAATATGTCACGCCCAGTATTTTCACAGTTTGATCTCGATGGTGATGGCAAGATAACCGAAGCCGAGTTCAATCAAGCACGCTCAGAACGTATTGCCCAGCGAGCAGAAGAGGGACGTACGTTGAAAAATATCAATCAAAGCCACAGTTTTGCTTCGTTAGATAGCAACGCGGATCGCGCTATCTCTCAACAAGAGTTTAATGCTCATCAAGGCATGGTGAACCCCAAAAATACCATGGGCAAAGGCAAAAACAATCAGTAGCTCAATTCAATCAGGCCTCCATTTGTGAGGCCTGACTTATTTTGAGATCAAGGAAGCAAATCCGCTTATGTTGGTGTGCTACCTTTTGCTTAAGGAAAAGCTAATATATAGTAAGGGAATCGCTATGACTAGGTATAGCTGGTTACAAAGGGCTCTGTTTGTTCCTCCTGTTTTGTTGGGCATCGCGTTATTGGTGATCGCACCAGGGATGAAGGCTGAACCGCCTAATGCGAGTAATACGGCTGCTAAAAAGGTGGTTCGGGTGTTGAAAGTCGAGCCGCGAAATATCCAACCTTCTGCCATCGGATATGGACATACCGAGTCTGTTCAAGACTGGCAGGCACAGTCTGAACTTGACGGCGCGGTTGTGTGGGTTTCTGAGCAATACAAAACGGGCGCTATTATCCGCAAAGACAGCGAACTCCTTAGAATTGACCCCACCGCTTATCAACTTACTATTGCCCGTTTGCAAGCTGAGCTTGAAGTGCTAATGCTAACGAATCAGACCATTATCGATTCGCTCAAGATTGCAGAGAAAGAGTTTGAGGTACAACAGTCAGAATATGCCCGCTCAATCAAATTGAGTGAAACCGGGCATATCTCCAAAACAGAGAAAGACCGCGCGACCAAAGACTTGCTCAGCAGCCAGCAACAGCTCCAGACACAGAAAAACCAACTGGCAATTAATCAAGCGCAGCAAAAGGTTTTGCAAACGGAACTAGCACTTGCAAACCGAGATCTCGAACAAACCGTAATTAAAGCCCCATTTGATATTCGCATTGTCGAAACCTTGGTTGGACTCGCCGAGTATGTCAACAAGGGGGAATTGCTGCTCAAAGCGGATGACATCGATGCCGTTGAGGTTCGCGCGCAGTTTCCGCTTGGTAAAATGCGTCCGCTAAGAAATTCCAATCGCTTTGACTCGCTTGACGAAGATGTTCATAGCAACTTGAGCGCGACAGTCGAGCTCCAAGCAGGCGATAAAGTAATTACTTGGCCTGCCGAGATCAGCCGCTCCGGCGGTGAAATCGATGCTCAGACTCAAAGCCAAAGCCTGGTTGCACAAGTAAATCAGCCCTATCAGCAAGCCATTCCCGGGGAGAAGCCACCACTTATTCGTGGGACTTTCGTTAAAGTCACGATTAAAGCACCAATGATGGAGCAACAAGTCTTGCTACCGATAAACGCCATCCATGATGGTAAAGTTTACACTGTCTCTGAAGGTAAACTGAAAAGCAAACCTGTCAGGATAGATTTCGTCCAAGGGCAGGTTGCGGTGATCAAATCTGGCGTGGAATTCGGTGATGTGGTTGTGCTAAGTAAACTTTCACCCGCCGTTGAGGGGATGGCTTTACAACCGCAACCGGATGAGAAAATCGGCCTTTGGTTGGATACGCAGAGCGGATTTAAAGCCCTAAACGCGATTCAGAAAGAGGGCAAATTATGATCGCTTTTTTTGCTCGGCACACCACTGGCGCCAATGTCCTGATGATGGCGGTACTGCTGTTAGGGGCTTTTGCCTTGCCCAAACTGCAGAAAGACACTTTTCCGTTGACGCCGACCAAAAATATTGAGGTTCGGATCGTTTATCCGGGCGCGTCACCTTTTGAGATGATGGAAGAAGTGTGTTACCCGTTGGAAGATTCTCTCGATAAGCTGAGTGGAATTAAAGAGTTAAGCTGTGATGCCCGAGAGAGTTTGGTCATCGCCAATGTGGAAATCGGCGATGATGAAGACATTGACACTTTAACCAGCGATATTCAACAGCAGGTTAACGCCATCAGTGATTTTCCGGATCGAGTTGAGCAGATCACGGTGTCGAAACTGGACCGAGTGGCAACGGTGGCCAGTGTCGCGATTACCGGCAATATGTCAGATAGGGACTTATATCTCTATGCCCAGCAAATTAAGCACAAGTTAAAAGAGAGCCCATTGATCGCTCAGGTGACCGTGAGCGGTTTTGCGGATCAAGAAATAGAAATTCGCGTATCGCAGTGGAAGTTGCAGCAGTACGGCCTGAGTGTGTCCGACTTGTCCAATCTAGTACAACAGCAAAGTATCAGCACTCCTGCTGGCGTATTTAGTAATGACTTGGAAGAGATCAGCGTCCGCTTCGACCACTTAGGCAGCAACGTCAGAGACTTCGAAAATATCGTGATTAAATCCAGTGAGACGGGGACTCAGGTTCGCCTCGGTGATGTTGCCGTTATTCAGCAGAAGTTCACTAGCGATGAAAATCAAATCCTGTTCAATGGTCAGCGTGCCGCTTTGCTTCAGGTGTCCAAAACGCAATTTCAAGATACCTTAACGGTCAAAGATGCGATCGTCAGCATCGTTGAAAAAGAACAGGCGAGAGCCCCTGAAGGCGTCGCTTTAACCATCACCCAAGATTCCAGCACCAATATTATTGAGCGTCTGAGAATCCTCACCAGCAATGGCGCACAGGGATTAGCACTGGCATTTTTGATGTTGTGGGCGTTTTTTAATATTCGCTTTAGCTTTTGGGTCACCATGGGGCTGCCGGTTTCATTCCTTGGCGCCATTTTTGCGATACAACTTCTCGGTTATACCCTGAATATGATGACGCTGGTCGGGCTGATTGTCGCGATTGGTCTGCTAATGGACGACTCGTTGATCATTGCAGAAAACATCGCTGCCAAGAGGCAACAAGGGCTACCCGCGTTTGACGCTGCAGTTGAAGGTACCAAACAAGTCTTCCCAGGTGTGATTGCATCGTTTGCTACCAGCATCATGGTGATAGGGCCGCTGATGTTTCTCACAGGCAAGATGGGCGAAGTACTACGCTATATTCCCATCGTGTTATTGATTACCTTGCTTGTTAGTCTGATAGAAGCTTTCTTGATCTTGCCGTCTCATTTGGCACATAGCCATACTGAATCTCGCTCTAATCCTATACGGGACAAGTTCATTGCCGGTTTTGAAAACATCAGAGACAGATTCTTTGTGCCAGTGAGTGTCAAGGCGATGAATGCACCTTATCTTTCAGTAGGGATATTGGTGATGGTGGTGATGATTTCAACCGCTTCCATTTCGTCAGGTTGGCTGAAATTCAAAGCCATGCCTGCCTTGGAAAGTGATGTGCTGCAGGCGCGTATCTTGCTCCCTCAAGGCAGTTTACTGAGCCAGACAGAGGCGGTGGTGGAGAAGGTTTCAAACGCGCTTGATGAACTCAACCAAGAATACGCAGAGAAATACCCAAGCTCAAAACCTTTGGTCGCGAGCACCACGATCATGTTCAACTCAAATGCTGATGCTAATGAGTCGGGGCCGCATATGGCAACCGTCAGTGCCGATCTATTGCCAGCGCAATTTAGGCAGCAGAGCATTAAAGATCTGATCCAAGATTGGAAACAAAAAGTAGGCCCTACGGCGGATGTGGTTTCACTCAAGTTTACCGATAAAGAACGGGGCATTGCTGGCAATGGCATTGATATTCGGGTTCAGGGTGAGTCGTTACAAGAGCTCAATCAAGTCAGCCGCTCGCTGGTGAAATGGTTGAAGGGATTTGACGGTGTCTATAACCTCTCCACCGATCTGCGTGAGGGCAGAACCGAATTTCACGTTAACCTTAAAGATGAAGCTGGCGTGATGGGAGTTAATGCTTCCAACATTGCTCAAACGCTGCGCAGCGCGGTAAAAGGCAGTACTGATCTGACGGTTTTCCAACAAGGCGAGCTGGTGGATATTAGTGTGAGACTGGATGAGTTTACGCACCAAGCTAGCCTGTATGAGTTGAATAACTTGATGGTGACGGCAGGCAATGGAACCCTAGTTCCATTATCAAGTGTTGCGACGTTTGACAGAAAACAAGCCTTCTCGCGAATTCACCGCATTAATGGGATGAACACTGTGGTTGTGCAAGGCAATATCGATACGCGGGTTGCCAATGCGCGTGAAATCATGCTGCAGTTCAATAGCGAATTTGTCTCGCAAACTCAACACAAATTCCCAGACATCACCTTCACCTCGCAAGGTCAGGATAAAGAAAGCTCAGATACGGGCTCCTCGCTGGCGACCTTCTTTGCTCTTGGCGTGGTGGGGATTTATCTTATTTTAGTGTTCCTGTTACAAAGCTACACTCAACCGATTGCTGTGCTGCTGGCAATCCCTATGGGCTGGATTGGTGTGGTATGGGGGCACTTGGGCATGGGGTTCGATTTGACTATTCCAAGCTTGGTTGGCTTTGCTACCTTAGCGGGTATCGTCGTTAACGATAACATTCTGTTGGTCAATTTTATTAAGAAGAATATCGCCCAAGGCGAGCGCTTGATAGACGCTTGTCGAGAGGCGGTACGTGACCGATTTAGAGCGATATTTATCACCTCGTTAACCACATTTTCAGGATTGCTTCCACTGTTAATCGAAACCAGTACGCAAGCGCAATTTCTGATCCCGTTAATTGCCAGTATTGCGTTTGGCTTAGTCTCGGCTACGTTACTAGCGTCAATTGTTGTGCCTTGCGTGCTGCTTATTTTGGACGATTTAAAGCTGACCAAATGGGCAGAAGGTGCTCAATCTTCCCTTTGAGGCCCTTGGGAGTGCATGCTGAACCATGTCATTTAGCCCGGCATGAAAATGGTAGTTTGCGTAGAATTTATTTGGCGATTAAACCCTATCACTGACTGCTGTTTTTTTTGCGTACAAAAAACAATAGGGTCAGGTCTTGTCTTTTGCTCTTTGGTGGCAGTTTTTCTATCAGGTTTAGTTATTTGTCATACCTGAAGTTATTAGTCATTTGCTAATGTTTGATTTTCCAAAACTCATTTCTGTCCAATTATCATTTTTAGCGACAGCTGCCCCGTTTAACTTGATTGCATATGCTAGCTAAGTAAAACATTATTGTTATTTAAGCCACTTATACATGGCCACTTTCCCTACTCTGGAAAGTGGCTTTTTTTGTTTTGCCGTACCTGTGGTTATTGATGGTTTGCTAATTTAACGAAAGCGCTGGCAAATAAATGTCCAAAAACGAGTTGAACGAAGCCGCTCTGCGGCTGTGATCCGACTATCAGTTAACCCTGTTTAAACTTGATCAGACCTTCATAATCACCGGCATGAATCACTGAGTTGATTTTTCATATACGCCAGAAACGAAAAATGTCGCATCCATGCGACATTTCTCTTTTGGCGGCCAAACCAGTTTTGCTATATCCATTCTAGATTTCAATCCATTAGGAGATTATTCAGAATGTAATTATAAGACGCTGTTAATGTTGATTAGTTCCCTTTATGCGGCATTTTTTTTCGATTTATCTTCTAAGTCGAATGACGCAGCGATTAATTTCTTGGTGTAGTTGTTTTTCGGCGCATTGAAAATCTCTTCTGCAGACCCTTCTTCCATTACTTCGCCCTTCTGCATCACCAGTACGCGATCCGACAGTGCTTTCACTACCGAGAGATCGTGGCTGATGAACAGGAAGCCGATATTGTGCTTGGCTTGAATGTCTTTCAGCAGGTCAATCACGGTCAGTTGTACTGAGCGATCGAGTGCTGAAGTCGGTTCATCCAGCAAAATGAAAGAGGGCTCTAGAATCAGTGCGCGAGCAATCGCGATACGTTGTCTTTGCCCGCCAGAGAACTCATGTGGATAACGGTTTATTGAATTCGGCTCTAAGCGAACTTCAATCAATGCTTTGCGCGCTCTTTCTAAACGTTCTTGCTTGGATAGATGAGGTTGATGCACCGTTAAGCCTTCGGTGATGATTTCCCCAACTGTCATGCGTGGTGATAAAGAACCATAAGGATCTTGGAACACCATTTGGACATCTTTCTTGAGCTTGTGACGCTCTTTATCATTTAATAAGCTAACGTCTTGGCCTTTGTAAACAATACGTCCGGTACTCGGCAGCAAGCCGATTAATGCACGTCCAAGGGTTGATTTACCTGAACCAGATTCACCAACAATGCCTAGCGTTTCGCCTTGCTTAAGATTCAACGAAATGCCTTTTACGGCTTCGAAGTACTGGCTTTTACTCTTGATAAAGTGTGATTTCACCAAGAACTGAACTCGGATGTCGTCAGCACACAATAGTTCTGGGGCTGTCGCCTCAACAGGAACCTTAGCGCCTTTCGGAATCGAGTTAATGAGCATTCTTGTGTAATCATGTTTAGGACTATCGAACAAAGATTGAGTCATCCCTTCTTCTACGAGCTCACCTTTACACATCACTAGCACGCGGTTTGCAAAGTGTTTCACCACACCTAAGTCATGGGTGATGAACAAAATTGCCATGCCCATTTTGTTTTGGATTTCTTTGATAAGAGAAAGCACTTCCGCTTGTACGGTCACATCCAATGCGGTGGTGGGTTCGTCGGCAATCAAAATATCGGGCTCGTTGATCAAAGCCATCGCAATCATGATGCGCTGCAACTGACCGCCTGAAAACTCATGCGGATACTTGTTGTAAGCTTGTTCTGGCATTGGTAAATGCACAAGATTGAAGAGCTCTAGCACACGCTGTTTTGCTTTTGATTTCGATACATTGCGGTGACACATAATGGCTTCTTCCACTTGTGTGCCCACGCGAAGGTATGGGTTGAGAGAGGTCATCGGTTCCTGAAAGATCATGCCGATTCTATCGCCACGAATCGACTGCATTTCTCGTTCAGTCTTGCCAAGTATTGATTGCCCCTCAAATTCTATTTCAGATTGAGCATCAATGATGGCGTTATCAGGGAGCAAACGCATGAGTGCGTTAGAAGAGACTGATTTACCTGAACCTGATTCACCAACAATGGCCAAGGTTTCGCTGGATTTAAGGGTAAAGTTAACCTTTTTTACCGCATCAATGATTCCATCATTGGTTGTGAAGCTAACGGAGAGGTTATTGACTTTAAGAATGGCCCGGTCCGACATGATATATCCTTATCAATTTAAGACATTAGGTGAAGATTTCACTTCTGACGTGGTTTTAAGTTGCCCAAAATGGTGATGAGCACGTTGAATTTGTTCTAGTTCGAGCATCCAATACGAACTGCGCTGAGCGCTGCAAAAAGCGATCAGGTGATTGAGCAAACCTTCGCTCTGCTTTTCCAATAATCCAAAGGTACGTTGAATCAGCTCAGTGTTCTCCAGAGAGATAAATTGCATCAGAGCGTAAGATTGATTCAAGGTATCGAAGGCTTGTTGGTGCTGACCTAATCGGTTGAGTATCTCTGATTGAGCGACGCTCGCGTCTCTTAACCCGGCAAGCAAGCAAGCAGGCAAATTGGCAAGGCTTGATATCGCTTTGGTATGCTGCATCTTGGATGTGGTGAGGAAGTGAGGTTAGAACATCACCATATAGGCGCTGTGCTTCAGGCCAGTGACCTTGTTCCATTAACTGTTCAGCTTTTAGGTAGTGCATCCAGCATCGTTCAATTTCCATATCCACATCCTCAATTTATAATATCCGTAAATGTTAATGATATTTGTTATCAATTGCAAATTAAAATCATTCACATGTTAAGTTGGTGAATTAAATGACGAGCTATTCCTAAAAATGGCTTAAATTGTGTGTTATTTGTTCAGTTGAACAGCTGTGTAGCGTAAGTCACTAAATTTGTAGGAAATTACATCTACACTGATTTTATCTACACCCAAGTAATGAAGGACTAAGGAGGCGGCGATGGCGATGCAAAGACTCAATACAGAACAGCTGTATCAGGTAGCGGATTTAGACAAGCTACCATGTAAGTCGACCAAAGAACTGGCTCCAATTGACGAAATCGTCGGGCAGGAACGGGCACAAAAAGCCGTTGAGTTCGCGATGTCAATCAAGGAAAAGGGTTACAACATTTATGCGATAGGGCGAAATGGTCTGGGTAAACGCACCATGATCTTGCGCTATCTGAACCGTCACCCTCAAGAAGTGCAGGAGCTTTTTGATTGGTGTTATATCGCGAACTTTGAAGATATTCGTACACCTAAGGTACTGAAATTGCCGCGTGGCGTTGGCAGCAGCTTAAAGCAAGATATTGAAAAATTGATGCGTAAACTGCTGAAAGGTATGCCTCTAGCGTTTGATAACGAGATGTACTTTAGCCGTGCTGACAGGCTTAAAAACCAATTAGCAGCTAAGCAACAAGCCGCGTTAGAAAGCATTAGCCAAGAAGCGAAAGACAAGGGCATTAACCTGACGATCACCACTCAGGGTGATTACCAGTTTGTGGCAATGAATGGCGATGATCTTCATACCGAAGAGAGCTTTGATCTGCTTTCGCCGGAAGAGCAAGATCAATTCGATAAAACCATTGATGGATTGGAAGTCGGCCTGCGAACCATCTCTCGTGAACTGACGGAACTTGAAGAAACGTACACTGAGAAAATTCAAAAACTGAATGATGATACGGCGCGAGACGTGATCACGCACTTCATCAAGCAATTGAAGAAGGATTACAGCCAATATCCAGACATTAAAAAGTACCTAACGGCACTGCGTAAAGACATTGTCGACAACGCTGACATCTTCTTAGAAGAGAGCACTGAGCAAGCAGAAGTTGCAACCGCTTCTTTGGATAAGAAAATGCCGCGTCGCTACAAGGTTAACGTGATTGTGAGCCAAAAGGAGGAGACTCTGCCGATCGTGGTGGAAGAGAATCCAAATTATCACTCTCTGTTTGGCTATGTAGAAACGGCAACGTTCAAGGGCACTGTCTTTACAGACTTCTCATTGATTCGTGCAGGTAGCTTACACAGAGCCAACGGTGGCGTATTACTGATGGATGCGGTGAAGGTACTTGAGCAGCCGTACGTTTGGGAAGGCTTGAAACGAGCACTGCGTTCACGTCAATTGAGCTTCACTTCATTAGAAAAAGAGGTGACCTTAACGGGGGCGGTATCGCTTGATCCAGAACCGATTCCATTGGATGTTAAGATCATCCTGTTTGGCGATTACCGAACTTACCAACTGCTGCAACACTACGATGCAGAGTTTGGTGAACTGTTCCGTGTAACGGCCGATTTTGAAGATGAGATGAAGCGTACTCCCGATTCTGAAATGCATTACGCGCGCTTTATTTCGAGCATCGTGCACGACAACAACATGCTGCATTGTGACCGTAAAGCGATCGCTCGCATCATTGAGCACAGCTCTCGTCAGGCGGGTGACCAAGGTAAATTGTCTCTGCACTCTGCTCACATTGCTAATCTGCTTCGTGAATCAAACTACGTGGCGAGAGGCTCAAAATCGAACCTGATTCGTGCAACGCACGTCGACCAAGCGTTATCTAACCAACAGATGCGTGTCGGACGACTGCAAGACAGCGTGATGGAAACCTTCACTAACGGCACAACGCTAATCCATGTTGATGGTCAAGCGGTTGGGCAAGTGAATGCGCTGTCTGTACTCAGCACGACGGATCATATGTTTGGTGCGCCGAACCGAATCACGGCAACCACCGCTTACGGTGATGGTGAAGTGATTGATATTGAAAGAAACGTAGACCTAGGTGGCAGTATTCACTCAAAAGGCGTGATGATCTTGTCGGCTTACCTTTCTTCCGTATTTGGTAAGACAGCCAAAGTCCCGCTCACCACTAACATCACCTTCGAGCAATCGTATGGTGGCGTCGATGGTGACAGTGCGAGTATGGCCGAGTTCTGTGCGGTGGTGTCAGCGTTCTCTAAGCAACCAAACCGTCAAGATATCGCAATTACAGGCTCGATGAACCAGTTTGGTGAGTCTCAGCCAATTGGTGGTGTGAACGAGAAAATTGAAGGTTTCTTTGATGTGTGTGAAATCAAAGGGCGTTCAAACGAACAAGGGGTGATCATCCCGCGTTCAAATGTTCACAACCTGATGCTGCGTAGCGATATCGTGAAAGCGGTTGAAAAGGGCGAGTTTAATATCTGGGCGATTGACCATGTAACAGAGGCGATTGAGCTGTTCACAGGCAAAGCCGCTGGTGAAGCAAGTGATGAGGGTAGCTATCCAATTGATACTATCTTTGGTATCGCCCAAGCTAAACTGAACGCACTGCGCAAATAGTTTGAATATCTAGATAGCTAAACAAATAAACAAACAGCCAAAACGCAAAAGCCATCGATTCTAGAGTCGATGGCTTTTTTGTTGGTTGAGGTTTAGTTTGCCAGTGAACTAATTGTAGTTGGTCAGCTTGCTGTATTCGGTGAAAGTCGCGTGTTAAAAGGCGTTACCCATTTCGTAAGCAAAGCTTGGTGCCATCGAACTTCAGTTTTGCCAACAAGTGTTTGGCGTTAGCTCGGCCAATATCATCAAATTCGACACCGTATCGAGCGTAGTGTGTCGATTTCTGTAGATTGCAGACGATGCCTCGCAATGGCGGAATCAGTGGTCCGTTGTAGTTCTCAGGGGTTATCTCAATAGACACGCGATCGGCAATCTGAATAGCACGAGAGGTTGGTGAGGTAACGAAACGACAACCACTTTTCGATAAGTCTCTTATCTCACAGTTTGCTCGCTGGTCGTTGAAGATGATTCTTGAAGCCAGATTCACTTCATAGCGTGTTTCTTTACGTAGCTGTGTCACTTGCATCGTGCTTGGTGTAGACAGCACTAGAATAGGGAAGGGTTCACCAATCTTATGGTGAATTTGGCTTCTAAAGTGGATAAGCGCGCCTTCACCTCGTAGAGAATACGCACGAGCGGTCATCCAAAAACCTTCTTGAAAGAAAAAGTTCAGATCTTCATTGGATACCTCGGGAACCTCAACCACAATACAGTTATCACTGTGCGTTCCGATAAACTTGGTGGTGGCGAGAAACTTCGTGCCAACGGGAGTCGAGACATTTAATGTCAGCTCACTGCCGTGCTCAATCATGGCCAGTGCATCAGTGCTATTGATAGTGGAAACGGTGCGATTACGAGGGTCTTGAAGTGCCTGATTATGCTCCAAAGGCTTCTTCAGGGGTGCGTTCATTATATGTTCTCCATGCGCCAACATGCGTCTGTTAGTTATATTGGTAACCTGCTAACAAGGGGTTATTACGTGCTAGATTTAGTGGACGTACTCACATAGATTTATAGAGTGCCTTTTATCATTGCTGATTTTATATTAAGCCGATTGCACTGAATTATTTGCTGTGTTTGTAAGTACTTAGTTTTATTTATATGCACTTGCGCTAGTCTATTACAAGGAACTCATACTTCAAACTTTTATTGTTTGTCGTATCAATTATTTGCAGGAGTTGAGAATGCAGGCAGTAAAATGGGATCATGAAGTGAACCAGATCACGGTAGAGTTAGAACCCAACCAGTTCGCGGTCGTTAAGTATCAAAAGGACGGAGATGTACTACATATCACGTCGACACGCATTCCTGATGAACTGCAAGGCAAGGGCTTTGGGAAGGTGATGATGGAATCGGTATTGCCTGAAATTGAACAAGCGGGCTTCAAAATTGTGCCGGTTTGTAGCTATGTGGTTCACTACATGAATAGGCAGCCACAGTGGTCACACCTTCTATCCGATAAAGCATAACAACGAGTAATATGTCTCAATCAATATCGTCGAATAATCGAGCTCAACCTGAAGCGGGTTCAAGTCAAAATCAGCCAGAGCTTTATCAACAAGAGTTTTATCAAAATGAGCTTTATCAAAAAATAGCGACCTCGCTGGGTTGTCATGAAGGGTTTGATGTCCAAGTGATTCAACGCCTATGGGGTGGATATGGCGAGTTAGTTCGCTTAGTCTTTTCTCAAGAAAGCAGTGCGGAACTCAAGAGTGTGATTGTTAAACATGTCGCGTTGCCAGATAAAGCTGAACACCCAAAGGGTTGGAATACCAAACTCTCTCACCAACGAAAGGTACACTCTGACCAAGTGGAAACAGCTTGGTATCAGTCATTCACCCAACAATGGGACGAGCGCTGCCCTGTACCTGTTGGGCTGCAATGTGAACTAGAAGAGAATGAGTGGCTGATAGTGATGCAAGACTTAGCGGATATAGGTTTTCCGTTAACCTCTCAGTTTGATGTACTTGCAGCTTCTGACTATCAGGTATCTAGTTACACACGAGAAGAGCAAAAACAACGTAATGCTTGCCTTAAATGGCTCGCTAACTTTCACGTAAAGCACATCAATATCAATCAAGAGCAGTTGTCATCATTGTGGCAAGTCGGTACTTATTGGCATCTAGATACACGTCCTGATGAGCTCAATGCCTTGGCTGATTTACCATTGAAGAACCAAGCCAAGCACATCGACCGTTTACTAAAAGAATGTCCATATCAAACCTTGGTACATGGCGATGCCAAGCTCGCCAATTTTTGTTTTGATTCTGAAAGCGAGCGAGCAGCTGCGGTCGATTTCCAATATGTGGGTTACGGCTGTGCGATGAAAGACGTCGCCTTGTTCATGAGCAGCGCGATTAGGCCACAAGATTGCGCAGAGCTTGAATCAGAAGTACTAGATGCTTACTTCCACTACTTGAAAGAAGCATTAGCGCACTATCAACCACAGCTTTCATTTGATGAAGTCGAAGCCGCATGGCGACCAATGTTTTACGTGGCATGGTCCGATTTCCAACGCTTCGTAAAAGGTTGGAGCCCAGAGCACTGGAAGATCAACCCTTATACTGAGCAGTTGACCTTACGAGTGCTCACTCAATTAGACGAACAGGAGTCCGTCAATGTTCGATAGAACCGCGAGCTGGAAAACGCCGCAAAACTTCTTATTACTGATTTCGATTGTTGTCCCTATCGCGTTTTCGAGCTGGATGGCTCTGCTTAATAACTTCGTGATTGAGAAAGCGAACTTTGATGGCGCCGATATTGGTTTGTTGCAAAGTGTTCGTGAAATACCTGGTTTCTTAGCGTTTACCGTAGTGTTTGTGCTGGCCTTCATACGTGAACAACGCTTTATGTTGATATCGCTAGCGATGCTCACTGTAGGCACCGCGATTACGGGTCTGTTCCCCTCACTCACTGGATTGTTGCTGACTACCATTTTAATGTCGACGGGCTTTCACTATTTTGAAACGCTGAAGCAGTCTTTGTCACTGCAATGGTTGAGTAAAGAAGAAGCGCCAGAGATGCTAGGTAAGATGATCTCAGTCGGCGCACTGGCATCCTTAATCACTTACGGATCTATCTGGGTGATGCTAGAACAGCTGAAGCTCGACTTTGCTTGGGTGTATGGCATCACTGGCGGTATTGGTTTTATTCTGGTTTTGGTGATGACCTTTGGTTTCCCTGAATTTCAAACCAAGACGCCACAGAATAAGAAGTTGGTGCTGCGAAAGCGAATTCCGATACTTAAAGCAATTAATTCTTTACTAATTTAGCAATCTCACTGAAACGTTTCTGTCCAGAAATTCACTAACGGTTCTTACCTACTAGTTTCCAACTTAGTTAGCTGTGATCAATAACAGCCAACTCGAAAATGCCCCTTTATTCTTTAGATATAGCAGTCATTCGTATAGGGGCAGTTGAACCTTGCCCAAGTTGCTTTCAAGCTATATAACGATCACAACGATAATCTAAATGAATTGTAAACGCCCCATGAACCTACAGGGCGATATTACTAATGTTTGAAGTTCCAAGGCAGGAGTGCATCGATATCGGGCTCTGCTTTTGCTAGCT
>NZ_JBFSVE010000082.1:0-14351 GCF_041467715.1 Vibrio sp. 10N.247.311.14 | reverse complement strand
GAGATACGAGATACGAGATACGAGATACGAGATACGAGATACGAGATACGAGATATTTTTGAAAAATAGAGCAGATAAGACAAGCAAAAAATGCCAAACATCATGGTGCAATTTCTATTATCTTTTCCTTGTTCTACAGACACAAAAAAGCCGAGCTAATGCTCGGCTTTTGTATTAAGAATCTAGTATAGATTACTCAGCAGCTTCTTCAGCAGCTGGGCGGTCTACAAGCTCAATGTAAGCCATTGGAGCTTTATCACCAGTACGGAAACCACATTTAAGAATGCGAGTGTAACCACCTTGGCGAGCCGCGAAACGCGGGCCTAGTTCATTAAATAGTTTTGCCACAACTTCGTTATCACGAGTGCGAGCAAATGCAAGACGACGGTTAGCAACACTGTCTGTCTTAGCTAGGGTAATCAATGGCTCAATTACGCGACGTAGTTCTTTTGCTTTAGGCACGGTAGTTTTAATAACTTCGTGACGAACAAGAGAGCTAGCCATGTTGCTGAACATCGCTTTGCGATGACTGCTGTTGCGGTTGAGTTGACGACCACTTTTACGATGGCGCATGACCTAATCCTTCTAACTTTTCGATTAATCTTCAGCGATTGACGCTGGTGGCCAGTTTTCTAGACGCATGCCTAGAGAAAGACCACGTGAAGCAAGCACATCTTTAATCTCTGTAAGAGATTTCTTACCAAGGTTTGGCGTTTTAAGTAGCTCAACCTCAGTGCGCTGTACAAGATCACCGATGTAGTGAATCGCTTCTGCTTTCAAACAGTTAGCAGAGCGAACTGTTAGTTCAAGATCGTCTACAGGACGTAGTAGGATAGGATCGAATTCTGGCTTCTCTTCCTTCTCCTCAGGTACACGTACATCACGAAGATCTACGAACGCATCCAATTGTTCAGCTAAAATAGTAGCTGCACGACGGATTGCTTCCTCAGGTTCTAGAGTACCGTTCGTTTCCATATCGATAACAAGCTTGTCTAAATCAGTACGTTGTTCTACACGTGCCGCTTCTACAGCGTAAGCGATTTTATCAACCGGGCTGTAAGTAGCGTCAACTAGTAGACGACCGATAGGACGCTCATCTTCTTCAGTATGGATACGAGCTGAAGCTGGAACGTAACCACGACCACGTTCTACTTTGATACGCATAGCGATCTCAGCGTTGTCATCCGTTAGGTGACAAATTACGTGCTCAGGGTTAGCGATCTCTACATCACCATCGTGGGTGATGTCACCTGCAACAACAGGGCCTGAGCCTGATTTGTTCAGTGTAATAAACACTTCATCTTTGCCTTCAGCAACGCGTACAGCCAAACCTTTAAGGTTTAGAAGGATTTCCAGGATATCTTCCTGAACGCCTTCTTTAGTGCTGTATTCGTGTAGCACACCTTCAATTTCAACTTCTGTTACGGCACAACCCGGCATAGAAGATAGAAGAATGCGGCGAAGAGCATTACCTAGAGTGTGGCCGAAACCGCGCTCTAATGGCTCAAGAGTTACTTTCGCGTGTGTCGTATTGATCTGTTCAATGTCAACAAGACGCGGCTTAAGAAATTCTGTTACAGAACCCTGCATTGTGTCCTCTCTTTTTTTAACCTTACTTAGAGTAAAGTTCGACGATCAAGTGTTCATTGATGTCAGCTGATAGGTCAGAACGCTCAGGCATACGCTTGAATGTACCTTCCATTTTGCCAGCATCTACTTCAATCCAAGTTGGCTTTTCACGTTGTTCAGCAACTTCTAGAGCCGCTTTAATACGAGATTGCTGTTTAGCTTTCTCGCGGATAGAAACAACGTCGTTTGCCGCTACTTTGAAAGAAGGAACGTTTACAACTTTACCGTTAACTAGAATAGACTTGTGGCTAACTAGTTGACGAGATTCAGCACGAGTGGCGCCAAAGCCCATACGGTAAACTACGTTATCAAGACGACCTTCAAGAAGCTGAAGCAGGTTTGCACCTGTGTTGCCTTTAAGACGTGCAGCTTCTTTGTAGTAGTTGCGGAATTGTTTTTCTAGAACGCCGTAGATACGACGAACTTTTTGCTTCTCACGAAGCTGAACGCCATACTCAGATAGACGACCGCGACGAGCGCCGTGTACACCTGGTGCGTTATCAATTTTACACTTGGTATCGATCGCACGGACACCAGACTTAAGGAATAAGTCAGTACCTTCGCGACGGCTAAGCTTAAGCTTAGGACCCAAATATCTTGCCATGATCTTTCTCCAATATTCCTAGAAACGAAACTTAAACGCGACGTTTCTTAGGTGGACGACAACCGTTATGAGGGATTGGTGTCGCATCAACAATGTTAGTGATACGGAAACCAGCAGCGTTCAGTGCACGAACAGTAGATTCGCGACCTGGACCTGGACCCTTAACCATAACTTCCAAGTTCTTTAGGCCATATTCTTTAGCCATTTCACCACAACGCTCTGCTGCAACTTGTGCTGCGAACGGAGTAGATTTACGAGAACCACGGAAACCTGAACCACCTGCTGTAGCCCATGCAAGAGCGTTGCCTTGACGGTCAGTGATAGTTACGATTGTGTTGTTGAAAGAAGCATGAATGTGCGCTACGCCATCAGCTACTTGCTTGCGTACGCGCTTACGCGCGCGAGTTGGTTGTTTTGCCATTGTACTCTACCTTATCCGACTATTTCTTGATCGGCTTGCGCGGACCCTTACGGGTGCGAGCGTTGGTTTTAGTACGCTGTCCACGTAGTGGTAGACTGCGACGATGACGAAGACCGCGGTAACAGCCAAGGTCCATAAGACGCTTGATGTTCATCGATACTTCACGACGTAGATCACCTTCTACAGTGTACTTAGCTACACCATCACGCAGTTGATCGATCTGCTCTTCAGTTAGTTCACTGATCTTAGCATCTTCAGCAATACCCACTTCAGCTAGAATAGCTTGAGAGCGAGTTTTACCGATACCGTAGATTGCAGTAAGTGCAATTACAGAATGCTTATGATCAGGAATGTTAATGCCGGCTATACGGGCCATTATTCACTCCTAAGGGGTTCATAAAAGAATTATCCGCAGCAAAGCCCGTTATGGATACGCTGCGGCATACTACTTCTTTTGCACGCAAAAGGTAGGCCGAGGAATATACTCGACTCTACCTTGTATTTCAAGTAAAAATTTCTGCTAATTAGCCTTGGCGTTGCTTATGCTTTGGCTCACTGCAAATCACGCGAACGACACCGTTACGCTTGATAACTTTACAGTTACGGCAGATTTTTTTAACGGAAGCACGAACTTTCATTGCTAAACTCCGTAAATGGAATCGAAATTGTTACCACCGAATTAACGGCCGTAACCCTTCAGATTCGCTTTCTTTAACACAGAATCATACTGTTGTGACATCAGATGAGTCTGTACCTGTGCCATGAAATCCATGATAACTACCACTACGATTAGTAGTGATGTGCCGCCAAAGTAGAAACGAACGTTCCACGCGACCATCATGAACTCAGGAATCAGACATATAAAAGTAATGTATAGAGCGCCCGCAAGGGTTAGTCTAGTCATCACTTTATCGATATATTTCGCTGTCTGCTCACCTGGGCGGATACCGGGTACGAATGCACCAGACTTCTTCAAGTTATCAGCTGTTTCACGTGGGTTAAACACCAACGCTGTATAGAAGAAACAGAAGAAGATTATAGCTGCTGCATAAAGCATTACATACAAAGGTTGACCTGGGCTAAGAGCTAATGACACGTCAGTTAACCAACCGAACGCGCTGCTTTCACCATTTTGACCAAACCACTGCGCTAATGTTCCTGGGAACAAAATAATACTTGATGCGAAAATCGCTGGAATAACACCTGCCATATTAATCTTAAGAGGCAAGTGAGAGCTTTGTGCTGCAAAAACTTTACGACCTTGTTGACGTTTCGCATAGTTAACGACGATACGACGTTGACCACGTTCCATGAAAACTACGAAGTAAATAACAGCAAAAGACAATACAGCAATCAACAGCAGAAGAAGCACATGCAATTCACCTTGACGCGCTTGCTCGATTGTTTGACCGATTGCAGAAGGCAATCCAGCAACAATACCTGCAAAAATCAGAATGGAAATACCATTACCGATTCCTCGCTCAGTGATTTGTTCACCTAACCACATTAAGAACATGGTACCAGTTACTAAACTCACGGTAGCAATAAGCGTAAACATGGTTTGGTTGATAACAACCAGATTGTCGACCATGTTTGGTAAGCCTGTTGCGATACCAATAGCTTGGAATGTTGCAAGTACAAGCGTGCCGTAGCGTGTATATTGGCTTATCTTACGACGGCCTGCTTCACCCTCTTTCTTGAGTTCCGCTAACGCTGGATGAACTACAGTTAGCAATTGGACTACGATCGATGCCGAAATGTACGGCATGATACCCAATGCTAATATAGATGCACGCTCAAGAGCACCACCGGAGAACATGTTAAACATTTCTACGATGGTACCTTTTTGCTGATCGAACAAATCGGCAAGTACAGCTGCGTCAATACCAGGGATCGGCACAAAAGAGCCGGCTCGGAATACTAAAAGTGCACCAATTACGAATAATAAGCGCGACTTTAGTTCACTTAAGCCGCTCTGAGCACTACGAAAATCTTGTCCTGGTTTCTTAGCCATCTGTACCTCGTTCCTCGAGATTATTCCTCGATTTTACCGCCTGCAGCTTCGATTGCAGCTTTAGCGCCTTTAGTCACGCGTAGACCTTTAACAGTCACAGCTTTGCTTAGGTCACCAGAAAGAACGATCTTAACAAACTCGATGTTCTTAGTGATAACGTTAGCAGCTTTAAGGCTGTTAAGATCAACTACGTCACCTGTTACTTTCGCTAGCTCAGCTAGACGAACTTCAGCAGACACTAGGCTCTTACGAGAAGTGAAACCGAATTTAGGTAGACGTTGTTTTAGAGGCATTTGACCGCCTTCAAAACCTGGACGAACAGAGCCGCCAGAACGTGACTTTTGACCTTTGTGACCGCGGCCACCTGTTTTACCAAGGCCAGAACCGATACCACGACCTACACGCTTCTTAGAAGGTTTAGAGCCAGCAGCCGGTGATAGAGTATTCAAACGCATTCTGATTACTCCTCAATCTTAACCATGTAGTAAACCTTGTTGATCATACCGCGTACGCACGGTGTATCTTCAAGTTCTACTGTATGGTTGATGCGACGAAGACCTAGACCTTTAAGACACGCTTTGTGCTTAGGTAGGCGACCAATTGAGCTTTTAGTTTGAGTTACTTTAATAGTTGCCATCGTGTTCTTACTCCGAAATAGATTCAACAGTTAGACCACGTTTAGCAGCAACCATTTCTGGTGACTTAACGTCTACTAGAGCACCAATCGTTGCGCGAACAACGTTGATAGGGTTCGTTGAACCGTATGCTTTAGAAAGTACGTTATGTACGCCTGCAACTTCAAGTACGGCACGCATTGCACCACCGGCAATAACACCTGTACCTTCAGCAGCTGGCTGCATGTAAACTTTAGAGCCCGAATGACGACCTTTCACCGGGTGGTGAAGAGTGCCTTCGTTAAGCGCAACAGTAACCATGTTACGACGCGCTTTTTCCATTGCTTTTTGAATCGCAGCAGGTACTTCACGAGCTTTGCCGTAACCGAAACCTACACGACCATTACCGTCACCAACTACTGTTAGTGCAGTGAAGCTCATGATTCGACCACCTTTAACCGTCTTAGATACACGGTTAACTGCGATCAGCTTTTCTTGCAAATCATTAGCTTGTTGTTGTTCTTTAGCCATCTTCCAACCCTACCTTAGAATTTCAGACCAGCTTCGCGAGCAGAATCTGCTAGCGCCGCTACTCGACCGTGGTATTGGAAACCAGAACGATCGAATGCAACTGAAGCTACGCCTTTTTCAAGAGCGCGCTCAGCAACAGCTTTACCAACTGCTTTAGCTGCATCAACGTTACCAGTGTTCTTAACTTGCTCACGGATCGCTTTTTCTACAGTAGAAGCAGCTGCGATAACCTCAGAGCCGTTTGCCGCGATAACTTGTGCGTAAACATGGCGAGGAGTACGGTGTACTACCAGGCGAGTTGCACCAAGTTCTGCAATCTTACGACGTGCACGTGTAGCACGACGGATGCGAGATGCTTTCTTATCCATAGTGATACCTTACTTCTTCTTAGCTTCTTTAGTACGCACATTTTCATCTGCGTAACGAACACCTTTGCCTTTGTAAGGCTCAGGAGCACGGTAAGAACGAATGTCAGCCGCAACTTGACCTACTACTTGCTTATCGCAACCAGTAATGATGATCTCAGTTTGGCTAGGGCACTCAGCTTTAATACCTTCAGGTAGAGCGTGCTCTACTGGGTGAGAAAAACCAAGTGTTAGAGCTACAGAGTTGCCTTTCATAGCAGCACGGTAACCAACACCCTTAAGAGTTAGCTTCTTAGTGAAGCCCTCAGTAACACCCACAACCATGTTATTAACTAGAGCGCGAGCTGTACCAGCTTGTGCCCATGCGTTAGTAACACCTTCTTTCGGACCGAAAGTTAGGTTGGTTTCTTCCTGTGCAATAACTACGGCGCTGTTAAGAACGCGAGTAAGCTCACCTTTGCTACCTTTTACAGTAACTTCTTGGCCGTTTAGTTTCACCTCTACGCCAGCTGGAATAGCGACAGGTGCTTTAGCAACACGAGACATAATCTACTCCTTAAGCTACGTAACAGATGATTTCACCGCCAAGACCTGCTTTACGAGCAGCACGGTCAGACATCAGACCCTTGGAAGTAGAAACAACTGCAATACCAAGACCACCCATCACTGTAGGTAAAGAGTCTTTATTTTTATAAACTCTTAGACCAGGACGTGATACACGCTTGATTTGCTCGATTACAGGTTTAGCTTGGAAGTACTTAAGAGTAACTTCTAGCTCAGGTTTTGCTTCGCTGTTAACAGCGAAGTCTACGATGTAACCTTCAGCTTTAAGTAATGCAGCAATTGCAACTTTAAGCTTTGAAGAAGGCATTTTTACAGCAACTTTGTTTGCTGCCTGACCGTTACGAACTCGGGTCAGCATATCCGAAATCGGATCTTGCATGCTCATAAGATTTACTCCAAATGATTAAGTGGCAATTACCAGCTAGCCTTACGAAGACCCGGAATCTCGCCTTTCATGCAAGCTTCACGAACCTTAATGCGGCTTAGACCGAATTTACGTAGGTAACCGTGTGGACGACCAGTTTGGTTGCAACGGTTGCGCTGACGTGATGCACTTGAATCACGTGGAAGAGATTGCAGTTTAAGAACCGCATTCCAACGATCTTCTTCAGATGCGTTTACATCGCTAATGATAACTTTTAGCGCAGAACGCTTTTCAGCGAACTTAGCTACTAGTTTTGCACGTTTAGCTTCACGTGCTTTCATTGATTGTTTAGCCATAACAGTAACCCTACCCTTACTTACGGAATGGGAAGTTAAAGGCAGCCAGCAGAGCTCGGCCTTCCTCATCGGAACCCGCAGAAGTCGTGATAGTGATATCAAGACCGCGGACGCGATCGACTTTATCGTAGTCGATTTCCGGAAAGATGATTTGCTCGCGAACGCCCATGCTGTAGTTACCGCGACCGTCAAAAGACTTAGCGCTAACACCACGGAAATCACGTACACGTGGAAGTGCGATAGAGATTAAACGCTCTAAAAATTCCCACATGCGCTCACCACGCAAGGTTACTTTACAACCAATTGGGTAGCCTTCACGAATTTTGAAACCAGCTACAGATTTACGCGCTTTAGTGATAAGTGGCTTTTGACCAGAGATCGTTGCCATATCAGCTGCTGCGTTTTCTAGCAGTTTCTTATCGTTGATTGCTTCACCAACGCCCATGTTTAGGGTGATTTTCTCAATCCTAGGGACTTGCATGACGCTTGTGTAGCTGAACTCTTTGGTAAGCTCAGCGACTACAGACGACTTGTAGTAATCATGCAGTTTCGCCATAGTAGAACTCCAAATTACTTCTAATTAGTTAGAAACAGTTTCGCCGTTAGATTTGAAGAAACGAACTTTCTTGCCATCTTCGATACGGAAACCGATACGGTCTGCTTTACCAGTAGCCGCGTTAAAAACAGCAACGTTAGAAGCATCAATAGCTGCTTCTTGTTCAACGATGCCACCTTGTTGACCTAGAGCCGGAACCGGCTTTTGGTGTTTCTTAACAAGGTTAATGCCTTCAACGATAACTTTACCAGTTGTCAGAACCTTAGTTACTTTACCTTTCTTGCCTTTATCTTTACCAGCAAGAATGATTACTTCGTCATTACGACGGATTTTAGCTGCCATATTGCCGCTCCTTACAGAACTTCAGGTGCTAGTGATACAATCTTCATGAATTTCGCGTTACGAAGTTCACGAGTCACAGGACCAAAGATACGTGTGCCGACTGGTTGCTCAGTAGTGTCATTTAACAATACACAAGCATTACTGTCGAAGCGAATGACAGAACCGTCTGGGCGACGAACGCCTTTACGGGTGCGCACTACTACCGCCTTCAGAACATCACCTTTCTTTACTTTACCGCGAGGAATCGCTTCCTTCACTGTAACCTTGATGACGTCACCGATATGTGCATAACGGCGGTGAGAGCCACCCAGAACCTTAATACACATTACCTTGCGCGCGCCAGAGTTATCTGCTGCGTCAAGTGTACTTTGCATCTGGATCATTGTTAGTGCTCCGCTAAATATTAAAACTAGACCCTCTCGGGTCGGGCTGCCTCTTTAAAAGGGACGCGAATTGTACCACCCTTTTTTTAAATTGGGTAGACAAAAAACAAGCGGCTCCAAAAAATTATTTGGAGCCGCTTATAAGTTATAGAATTACAAAGATTAAATCTTCGCTTTTTCTAGAACTTTAACCAATGTCCAAGACTTAGTCTTAGACAGAGGACGACACTCAGCGATTTCAACTTTGTCGCCTAGGCCACAAGTGTTGTCTTCGTCGTGTGCGTGTACTTTAGTCGTGCGTTTGATGAACTTACCGTAAATTGGGTGTTTTACAGTGCGCTCAATAGCAACAACGATAGACTTGTCCATCTTGTCACTTACTACACGGCCTTGCTGGATGCGGTTAGTTTCGCTCATTATGCGCCTGCCTTTTCAGTCAAAACAGTTTTCACACGTGCGATGTCACGGCGTACAGCTTTTAGAGTATGAGTTTGCTGTAGTTGACCAGTTGCAGCTTGCATGCGCAAGTTGAACTGTTCACGTAGCAAATTCAATAGCTCAGCGTTAAGCTCTTCAACGTTCTTTTCGCGTAGATCTTGTGCTTTCATCACATCACCTGCTTAGTTACAAAAGTAGTTTTAACAGGCAGTTTACGTGCCGCTAGGCGGAACGCTTCACGTGCCAACTCTTCAGGTACGCCATTCATCTCGTACATAACTTTGCCTGGTTGGATTTGAGCAACCCAGTACGCAACTGAACCTTTACCTTTACCTTGACGAACTTCAAGAGGCTTTTCAGTAATCGGCTTGTCTGGGAATACACGGATCCAGATTTGACCTTGACGCTTAATGTGACGTGTCATAGCACGACGTGCCGCTTCGATTTGACGTGCAGTCAGACGACCACGGCCAACAGCTTTAAGACCGAATTCGCCGAAGCTTACTTCAGTACCTTTAGCTAGACCACGGTTACGACCAGTCATAACCTTGCGGAACTTAGTACGTTTTGGTTGTAGCATCGTTCGACTCCTTACTTACGGCCTTTACGCTGCTTCTTAGGCTTATCGCCTTTTGGCTCTACTGCGTTAGCAGCTGGCATACCGCCTAGAATCTCACCTTTGAAGATCCAAACTTTAATGCCGATCACACCGTATTGAGTGTGAGCCGAAGAAGTTGCGTAATCAATGTCTGCACGTAGAGTGTGTAGAGGCACACGGCCTTCACGGTACCACTCAGAACGTGCGATTTCAGCACCGCCAAGACGGCCGCCTACTTGTACTTTGATGCCTTTAGCGCCTAGACGCATAGCATTTTGTACCGCACGCTTCATTGCACGACGGAACATAACACGACGCTCTAGTTGAGACGCGATGCTATCAGCTACAAGCTGACCATCTAGCTCAGGCTTACGTACTTCAGCGATGTTAATTTGCGCTGGTACACCTGCGATTTTAGCTACAGCTGCGCGTAGCTTCTCTACGTCTTCACCTTTCTTACCGATAACAACGCCAGGACGAGCAGTGTGAATAGTCACACGGATGCTCTTCGCTGGACGCTCGATAACGATACGAGATAATGATGCTTTTTGTAGTTCCTTTGTAAGGAACTGACGTACCTTGAAGTCGCCGTCTAGGTTGTCAGCGAATTCGTTGGTATTAGCAAACCATGTAGCATTCCAAGGCTTAACGATGCCAAGACGAATACCATTAGGATGTACTTTCTGACCCATTGCTTACTCTCCTAGTCTTTAGCGATCTGCTACAACAATAGTGATGTGGCTTGAACGCTTCAAGATACGATCCGCACGACCTTTAGCACGAGGCATAATACGCTTCATGATAGGGCCCTCATCTACGAAGATTTTAGCGACATTTAGATCGTCGATATCTGCACCTTCGTTATGTTCCGCGTTAGCGATAGCTGACTCAAGAACCTTCTTAACTAATACAGCAGCTTTTTTGTTGCTGAAAGTTAGAATTTCTAGAGCTTGGTCTACCGACTTACCGCGAATTTGGTCTGCAACTAAGCGAGCTTTCTGTGGAGAAATACGAGCAAAGTTATGTTTAGCTAAAGCTTCCATCATCTACTCCTTATTTCTTCTTAGCTTTCTTATCTGCAGCATGACCGCGATAAGTACGAGTTGGTGCAAATTCGCCCAGTTTGTGACCGATCATTTCTTCGGTAACGAAAACTGGAACGTGCTGACGACCATTATGGACAGCGATGGTCAAACCAATCATTGTTGGGATGATCATTGAGCGACGGGACCAAGTCTTAATAGGCTTTTTGTCTCCGCTTTCCACCGCTTTCTCTACCTTCTTCAGCAAGTGTAGGTCAATAAAAGGACCTTTCTTGAGAGAACGTGGCATGGCGATTCCTCTTTATAAATTATTTAGTGCGACGACGTACGATGTACTTGTCAGTGCGCTTGTTCTTACGAGTCTTGAAGCCCTTAGTAGGAACGCCCCAAGGAGAAACTGGGTGACGACCACCAGATGTGCGGCCTTCACCACCACCATGTGGGTGATCCACCGGGTTCATTACTACACCACGTACGGTTGGACGTACGCCGCGCCAGCGTGAAGCACCAGCTTTACCAAGTTCACGTAGCATATGCTCAGAGTTACCAACTTCACCGATCGTTGCACGACCTTCAGAAAGAACTTTGCGCATCTCACCAGAACGTAGACGGATAGTTACGTATGCACCATCGCGAGCGATGATTTGAGCATAAGCACCAGCCGAACGAGCTAGTTGAGCACCTTTACCAGGCTTAAGTTCAACACAGTGTACAGTAGAACCTACTGGGATGTTGCGCATCGGCAGAGTGTTACCTGCTTTGATTGCAGCATCTACGCCAGATTGAATCTGGTCGCCTGCGTTAACACCTTTAGGTGCAATGATGTAACGACGCTCACCGTCTGCGTACAGAACTAGAGCGATGTTAGCACTACGGTTTGGATCGTATTCTAGACGCTCAACTTTCGCTGGGATGCCATCTTTAGTACGTTTGAAGTCAATCAGACGGTAATGGTGTTTATGACCACCACCGATGTGACGTACTGTAATACGACCGTTGTTGTTACGACCACCGTTCTTAGAGTTTTTCTCTAGAAGTGGTGCGTATGGCTTACCCTTGTGTAGGTCAGCGTTAACAACTTTAACGACGTGACGACGACCAGGGGAAGTCGGCTTACATTTAACAATAGCCATTTTTACTACTCCTGTTATTCCGCGCCGCCAACGAAGTCAAGATCTTGACCTTCTTTCAAAGTAACGTAGGCTTTCTTAACGTCTGAACGACGGCCTTCACGCATACCTTGACGTTTGGTCTTACCCTTTAATACAAGAGTATTTACAGACTTAACTTCAACTTCAAATAGCTTTTCTACAGCTGCTTTGATCTCTTTCTTAGTTGCATCTTTAGCTACTTTGAAAACGATAGTGTTCGCTTTCTCAGCTGCCATAGTTGCTTTTTCAGAGATGTGCGGAGCACGTAGAACTTTTAAGATACGCTCTTCAGTGATCATGCTAGCATCTCCTCAACTTGCTTAACTGCGTCAGCAGTCATTAGAACCTTGTCGAAAGCGATTAGTGATACTGGATCAACACCAGCAACATCACGTGCATCTACTTTGTATAGGTTACGAGCAGCTAAGAATAGATTTTCATCTACTTCGCCAGTCACAATCAGAACGTCGCTTAGCTCAAGCTCTTTAAGCTTAGCTACAAGTTCTTTTGTTTTTGGTGCTTCTACAGAGAAGTTATCAACAACGATTAAACGCTCTTGACGAACTAGCTCAGAAAGAATGCTCTTCATAGCACCGCGGTACATTTTTTTGTTTACTTTTTGGCTGTGATCTTGTGGTTTCGCAGCAAAAGTAACACCACCTGTACGCCAGATTGGGCTACGAATTGTACCAGCACGTGCGCGGCCAGTACCTTTTTGACGCCATGGCTTAGCGCCACCGCCAGATACTTCAGAACGAGTCTTTTGAGCACGAGTACCTTGACGAGCACCTGCTGCATATGCAACAACTACTTGGTGTACAAGAGCTTCGTTGAAGTCACGTCCGAAAGTAGTCTCGGAAACAGTTAGTGCATCAGCACCTTTAACCATCAATTCCATTACTTACTCCTAGACGTTATGCTTTAACAGCAGGTTTTACGATCACGTTTCCGCCTGTTGAGCCCGGTACTGCACCTTTAATAAGGAGTAGATTGCGCTCAGCGTCAACACGTACGATCTCTAGGTTTTGAGTCGTTACACGCTCAGCACCCATGTGACCTGCCATTTTCTTGCCTTTAAACACGCGGCCTGGAGTTTGACATTGGCCAATTGAACCCGGTGCGCGGTGAGACAAAGAGTTACCGTGAGTCATATCTTGAGTAGAGAAGTTCCAACGCTTGATAGCGCCTTGGAAGCCTTTACCTTTAGATGTACCAGTAACGTCTACTTTTTTAATTTCGTTGAAAAGTTCTACGTTTAGCTCAGCGCCAACTTCAAACTCTTCGCCGTTTTCTAAACGGAATTCCCAAAGACCGCGACCTGCTTCTACACCCGCTTTCGCGAAGTGACCAGCTTCAGGTTTAGTTACACGGTTAGCTTTCTTAGCACCAGTAGTTACTTGGATTGCTGCGTAGCCATCAGTCTCAAGAGTTTTAACTTGAGAAATACGGTTCGCTTCAACCTCAACAACAGTTACTGGGATAGAAACGCCTTCTTCAGTAAATACGCGGGTCATACCCACTTTACGTCCGACTAGACCAATCATTATTCTTATCTCCCTTAACCTAGGCTGATTTGAACATCAACGCCAGCTGCAAGATCAAGACGCATTAGAGCATCAACAGTTTTATCTGTTGGCTCAACGATGTCGATCAAACGCTTGTGAGTACGAATTTCGTACTGGTCACGTGCATCTTTGTTGACGTGTGGAGAGGTAAGAACAGTGAAACGCTCTTTACGAGTAGGTAGTGGAATAGGACCACGAACCTGTGCGCCAGTACGTTTTGCTGTTTCAACGATTTCCGCAGTTGAAGCATCGATTAGCTTGTAATCAAACGCTTTAAGGCGGATACGAATACGTTGGTTCTGCATGAGACAGAGCTCCAATTATTAAAAATTACACAAACAATATCGCCACTCAAACCCGATAAAACGAGAGAATGCCGATTGATTTATGTGAAACCGTAGCATCCAAAATTAGGACGCATTGTCAGTTAACTTTTGAAGCAAACAAGAAGTTTACTATTTTTATTAACCGCGAACATAAGCTGAGTATACATTACTAGGTAAGACCTACTCCTCAGTGCTCATTGGTTCACAACCAGCGTTAGCCAGTGCGATGCATTATACAGATCACACTTTAGTATGCAAGTAGTGTTGGAAAAATAATCGGAATTTATTGGAAATTGGTTTTGTATCGAGAGGGAAGAAGATAGATGGAAGGTAATATTTCTTTCGAGAAAACAAAAGGGAAGCCGAAGCTCCCCTTTTCAGATGCGTGCTCTTCTAATGAAGAGTGTGCAAAAATCTAAATGCTATTAAGCGAAGATTTTAGCTACAACACCAGCACCAACTGTACGGCCACCTTCGCGGATTGCGA
>NZ_JBFSVE010000081.1:0-14811 GCF_041467715.1 Vibrio sp. 10N.247.311.14 | reverse complement strand
AACATTACGTTAGACGGAATTTACGCTGAGCTTAGTGCTTAAGGTTCTGTCTATGTAGTCATCATATATTAATTTCAACCTTGGCTCCTCCAAGTAAAAATCTAATACACATTCATGCCATGATATATTTATTAGAAATTATAAATATATCAAATAAAATTAAATTTAAAAAATATTTTAACTAATTTCCAGTTTTAGACAAAAAACGTCAGATTTTACTGCCACAATCTACACACTAAAATAATAAATTAGGCTTATCCGTGGTTAAAAAATTATTACAGATTTTTGTTGATGAACTTTATCGTCTCAACTATAAATCGACTAGCATTACACATCGTCTTCCATTTTATTGGTATCGACCATTTAAATTAATAAGCCGATTACTTGTTTTACCCATCATATTTCTATTTATGGTTTAATTGTAATGAACAAAAACTTATCAAAATTAGAATGGTCACTATTGGTGACAACAATTACTTTCATTAGTCTTAGTGTCTTCCTTTACTACTTCTTATGTAAGAACTTGTTTAATGGTGGATTCAACGATGTTCTTGAAATAATTGCTGTATTGGTGCTGACTTATGGCTCATTTGTTTTTGCAAACTATAGCGTAACATTATTGGCCGAGAAGTATTGCAGCCGTAGGGTTCAACATGAAGATCATTAAATGGGTAATCTCGGCATCAACTTCGCTAACATTCTGGATTTTCATACTATGTTACTACTTCTCTAACTCAATCAACGCCAACACTGGAGCAAGTATGGCGCCTACTTTTGAAGGTAAGTACTGGACTATGGTCAATGGTGTTCGTTTGGGTAGATACAATCCTGAACACGGTGATGTCATTCGGTTCCTGCACCCTCCAAAACACCGTTCTGAAAACATCTCATTCAGAAAAAGAGTGATTGGTATACCAGGTGATACTGTTATGTTAGATATGGGAAAACTTTATATCAATGGTATAAAGGCATCTCATGGAATAACGAATAAAGAAGATGGTTACATATATATAAACGAGAAAGTTGGTCTTCACGATTATAATGTAAGGTATTCGAAAGAAAAATCAAAATTATTAAAAAGTAATCTTACTTGGCACGTTCCAGAAGGTAAAATAATGGTATTAGGTGATAATCGTGATCACTCCTATGATTCAACCTTTGATAGTTTCGGATATGCAGACATTAATAATGTTAACGGTATCTATAACAAAGTGATACTCAACGTAGCAAACGGTAGCCGTAAGTTAAATTGTAATTTAAGAAGCTCATCTGATTACAACATCCTCAACAGAAATTGTTAAACATTGTGATGACAGATGTAAATTAACCGGGCTAACTTCAATAGCTAATTTTTAGATTATAAATAACGATAGTAGCTGTCTATTAATAATAGGTAACGCGGGGTATCCCACGTTACCTTTATTATTTATATAGGCTTACAGAAAGTGCAACGGAATCAACTCCAGTCCTAGCACACCACTGATGCTCATCACCACCAGCAGAGAGACCTTGAAGACTGTCTTTGACCACTGGATGTAGTTAAGACAATCAACCTTACGGAACGTCACTTTGGTCCACATAAAGCAAACGGCTGCCGACACGGCTAGGTATTCATAACCCGCCTCTCCGAGTAAAAATAACCCCAGAGCAACCGCACCAAACGCCACCACATAAGCTTTCATGTGCTGATGTGCTTTATCAACGCCCTCTTTCACCGGTAAAACAGGAATGCCTGCATCGCGGTAATCCTGAATGCGGAACATCGCAATCGCATACGAGTGTGGCATTTGCCATAAGCAGAACATGATGAACAGCAAAACCGCTTCTAAGCTCAAGTAATTCGTCACACCAAGGTAACCAACTAATGGCGGAACTGCACCAGAGATACTGCCAACTAAGGTGCCGTAAACCGAATTACGCTTGTACCACATGGTGTAGAAAAAGACGTAAAACACATAGCCAAGCAACACCACAACCGCAGACATCGGATTAACAAATTGAAACAGCAACGCTGTGCCTGCCAACAACATAACTAACGCATAGATAAATGCGACGTCTGTGTTGATATTGCCCTGAACCAATTCACGGTTCTGGGTACGTTTCATTTTCTGGTCGATATCTCGATCAAAGATGTTGTTCACCACGCAACCTGATGCAATCACAAGCCCTACACCCGCTAAAGTCGTCAGTAACAACATCGCACTGGCTGGTTCTGTTTTTGCGGCGAGGAAGAACCCCGCCGCAACAGAAATCAGGTTGCCGAAAATGATGCCCGGTTTGGTAATAGACAAATAACTTTTCAGCATACCCTAGCCTACAGCTTCATGTTGACGTTCATGTTGTAGATGATCCATACCGAGCCAGCGATAAGGATCAATACAACAATGGCGGTAAACATCAGTGACACCAAGTTCCAACGCCCATCGGAAGATTTCGCTTCCATATGCAAGAAGTACTTAAAGTGCACAAAGATTTGTACAAGCGCGCAGCCGAACAAGATCACGTACGTTTCTGTGCTTGGTAACACATGCGCCCACACGATGTAGAACGGAATAATGGTGAGAATCAGTGACGCAATAAAGCCTTTCACATAATCCGTTGCACCACTGTCTAGATGCTGTTCCATTACATCACCCCCATTAAGTACACGATGGTAAATACACAAATCCAAACGATATCAAGGAAGTGCCAGAACAAGCTCAAGCACTGGAAGCGCATCGACATGTTGTCGTTCAAGCCTTTGGTTGAAAGTTGGTGGTACGCCACCGCCATCCAAATCAGGCCAAACGTTACGTGCAAACCGTGAGTGCCAACCAAGGTAAAGAACGCAGAAAGGAATGCGCTTTCTTGAGGGCCATAGCCTTCTGCAATCAAGTGATGAAATTCATACACTTCCATACAGATGAAGGCTAAGCCCAATACGAAAGTCACTTTGATCCAGCGCTTCAGTCTGGTCACGTCTTTGCGCTTCATCGCAATCATGCCAAAACCGAAGGTGATACTACTGAACAGCAGCATCATGGTTTCGACAAACACGAACGGCAGTTCAAAGATGTCTTTACCTGTCGGCCCTGCAATTGATCCACTCTCAAGCACGGCATACGTCGCGAAAAGCGTGGCAAACAGGACACAGTCACTCATCAAGTAAACCCAGAAGCCAAACAACTTGTTGCCCGCAGCTTCGTGGTGATGATCATGCGAATGTGCAAGATCATAAGTGTGTGACGGAGTATTAGCTTGCATACGTCGTCTCCAAGTCATCTTTATTGTCGTTATTACCACTATCAGCATCACTGTCAGCGCTGTTACCACGACCAGAATGATCGCCTTTCACTGACTGTTTTTTCGCTTCTGCAAGCTCCGCACGTCGAGCCGCTTCAATCGCTTTGATCTCTTCAACTTCCACGTAGTAGTCCACATCGTCGTTGTAGCTGTGTTGAATACACGTCACCACGATACCCACTAAGCTTGCAGCCGCTAGCCACCAGATGTACCAGATCATTGCGAAGCCAAATGCCAACGCCCATGCAGACACATAAATGCCTGTCGGTGTGTTCTTCGGCATGTGAATACGTTCGTATTCTTCTTCCTGAGTTGGATCAAACTCACCACTTTGCTTTTGATACCAGAACGAATCGATCTCATCGCCCTTAGGCAGTTTTGCAAAGTTGTAGAACGGTGGTGGTGACGATGTTGCCCATTCGAAGGTACGTCCGCCCCATGGGTCACCGGTTAGATCTCGGTTTTGGTCGCGGTCACGAACACTCACGTAAATCTGAACGAACTGACACACCACACCCATCGCAATCACGCCCGTACCTGCAGCCGCAACCGCCAATAGTGGGAAGAACTCAGGGTTAATGTCTTGGCTCAAACGACGCGTCATGCCCATAAAACCTAGAGCGTAAAGCGGCAAGAACGCCATCAAGAAGCCGATGATCCAGCAGTAGAACGCGCGTTTTCCCCAAAGCTCGTTCAAAGTGAAACCGGTCGCTTTCGGGAACCAGTAACCAATCGCAGCAAAACAACCGAACACAACACCACCGATGATCACGTTGTGGAAGTGAGCAATCAGGAATACTGAGTTATGCAGAATGAAATCTGCGCCCGGTACTGCCATTAATACGCCCGTCATACCACCAACAGTGAAGGTGATAAGGAAGCCAACTGTCCACAACATAGGTGTTGTGAAACGGATACGACCTTTGTACATGGTGAACAGCCAGTTGAAGATCTTAACCCCGGTCGGGATAGAGATAATCATGGTTGCGATGCCAAAGAAGGCATTCACATTGGCGCCTGAACCCATGGTAAAGAAGTGATGCAGCCAAACCACAAACGCTAAAATAGTGATAGCCACCGTCGCCCATACCAGTGAGGTATAACCAAACAGTTTTTTGCGAGAGAAGGTTGCAGTCACTTCAGAGAACACACCGAAGATAGGCAAGATTAGGATGTACACCTCAGGGTGTCCCCATGCCCAAATCAGATTCACATACATCATCACGTTGCCACCAAGGTCGTTGGTGAAGAAGTGCGTGCCGATGTATCTATCCAAAGTCAGTAACGCGATGGTGACCGTTAGGATTGGGAAAGAGATGATGATCAGGATGTTGGCACACAGAGATGCCCAAGTGAACACTGGCATCTTCATCATTGGCATAGATGGAGTACGCATGCGCAAAATAGTCGCGAAGAAGTTCACACCCGTTAACGTGGTACCCACACCGGATATTTGCAGCGCCCATATCCAATAATCGACCCCGACTCCCGGGCTCGCCTCAATACCAGACAGCGGCGGATACGCCAACCAACCCGTTCGGCCAAACTCACCTAAGCCCAGTGACATGTTGGTTAGGATAATACCCACAACAAACAGCCAGAAGCTCAAGTTATTCAGATAAGGGAATGCAACATCACGAGCACCAATTTGCAGCGGCACGATGATGTTCATCAGGCCGATAACCAGTGGCATCGCGACGAAGAAAATCATGATCACGCCGTGAGCCGTGAAGATTTGGTCGTAGTGATGTGGCGGTAAATAGCCAGTCTCACCAGCTGCAGAAAGCAATTGCTGACTGCGCATCATGACCGCATCGGCAAAGCCACGAACTAACATCACCATCGCGACCGCAATGTACATGAAGCCTAGTTTTTTGTGGTCTACAGACGTAAACCATTCATTCCAAAGGTATTGCCACTTACCGGCTTTTGTTACCGCATACACCACTAAACTACCCACTAAAGCGATCATGGTTAAGGTGATCAAAATAATGGGTTCGTGGTAGGGAATTGAGTCTAGAGTTAATCTTCCAAACATGACGATTATCCTTGGGTTTCCGGCAGACAGTTCATTGAACCAGGGTGCTGGGTCACGACATCAGTGAATAAAAATGGTGGGATACTAGAAAACAGCGTCACAGGTTCAGCCACACTTGGCGCGGCCAATGAACGGAACTGCTCCCAATCTTCAATGCGATCAGGACTTGCTTTCACTTTCTCCACCCAGTTTAAAAACGCCACTTGATCAGGCAGAGCTGATGCGGTGAATTTCATCTGTGAGAACCCTTTGCCACTGTAGTTCGATGCAAAACCTTTGAAGTCACCTTCGTGGTTTGCAATCAAATTCAACTTGGTCACCATTCCCGGCATCGCGTAGATCTGCGAACCAAGACGCGGGATAAAGAATGCGTTCATGATGTTGTCTGAAGTCAGCTTAAACGTCACCGGAACATCTTTCGGGAACGCAACATAGTTAACCGTCGCAATGTTTTGCTCCGGATAGATGAACAGCCATTTCCAGTCCAGAGAGACCACTTCGATCACCATAGGCTTAACGTCACTCACCAGAGGCTTTGATGGCTCTAATTCGTGTGTTGTTCGCCAAGTGATGGTGGCTAGAATCGCGATGATGATGATTGGAATCGTCCATACCACCACTTCAATCTTGGTTGAGTGTGCCCAGTCAGGTGCATACTCTTCCGTGGTATTGCTCTCGCGGTATCGGTAAGCAAAGTAGATGGTCATCAGAATCACTGGGATGACGACAATCAACATCAGCAACAGAGCCGTGATAATCAGCTCTTTTTCCTGAACGCCAACGCTACCTTTTGGGTCGAGCAATGCGGAGTTACATCCTTCGAGCATCAGAACGGTTCCCAGCAAACCAATCTTCGACAAATTTGTCCTCGATAAAATGCGTTTATATCTTGAAGCTTCCATTAACTTTCTCGATGGTTATCCAGCCTCAGAACGAACGTCTGAGTACTGGTTGTCATGATCATTAGAATATTTATGTGTTGAGCATGTGAAACGCCGCATCTCAAAAAGCAATGCAATAAGGTTCGTTACTGCTGGGTTAAAACCACACAGAAAACATGACTTAATTGTTACACTTTGAAATACATTGTTACATTTGGCGCATTATGAAGAGTTGAAATTGAAAGCTCACCAAACAAACTTGGAAACTAACCTTCCATTAATGAATGTGAAAACTAAGGAATAGAAGACGATTAAGACGCACAGCAATATCGTGCTACACAAATGGAGCCAGTGCTGACAAGGGATCTCGAAACAGTAGATAAACACTCGCGCGTCACCACTGCTCAGGGCAAGTTCAAGGTACATTAGAAAGAGCGAATAAATAGAAGTGTGACGCCCATCAAGATTGTGAATTCACATACCATTTACAAGGTATTCACTGGTTAGATTATTCAAAATACCCACTCATTCACCAGCAAGATAACCAAGCATTCATCGATGTACTACTGTGACGAATTGAAAGAATATTATGACTAACAGAAAGGATAATTTGACTAATTGAGAACGTTATAGCGGTGAAAAGAACAACACAATGGTAGGAATTGGGATGAATTTATCGAGAATAACAACACCATAATCGAGCCAGATACGGCTCGATTATGGGCAATTGAAAAGCAGTTAAATTAAAAAACAGTTATGCCGCTTGAGTCGCGATGGTTTTTCGCTGATTTCGAGTCATCAAGTGATAAACCACCGGCACAAAGTAGAAAGAAATAAGCGTGGTTAATACCGTTCCGCCAACAATCGCGACCGCGAACGGAGGCCAGAAACCACCGCCAGCGATGATCAATGGCATAAAGCCGCCAACAGTCGTTATCGTGGTTGAGCTGATATGGCGAGTACACGACATCACAGCTTCAACGACTGCATCTACATTCCCGGAGGAAGCCTCTTTATCGAGTTTCAATTCGGTCAAAATCACAATGGCCGCGTTAATCGCTAAGCCCGCAATCCCAAGCATCGCGATAATCACCGTAAAGCCGAACGGATAACCGAAGATCCACACCGACAACAGCCCTAGTCCACCAGCCAACCCTGCTACCATGAAGATGATGCTGCTCATTCGGAACGAGTTGAATGACATCACCACCACCAACACCATCAATACCACCACAACGGCGACATTCGAGATAAGGCTGTTAACTGAATTGTCACGCTCAGCGGATTCACCACCAAAACCAATCGTATAACCCGATGGCATCTGATAGCTTGCTAAGCGTTTCTGGAATTCATTAAGGACGGTTTGAGGTAAAACACCCGCTTCAATGTAACCTTCAATGGTGTTCACTCGTTGCCCGTTACGACGAGTAATCGCGCCGCGGCTGGTCGTCAATTCCAGTTCTGCCAGAGTCGAAACATTAATTCCCGTTGAGTACACCTCAGAGCTAATTGGCAAACGAATATTGCTTAAATGCGCTAGGTTTTCACGCGCTTCATCCGCGACACGAACACGGATTGGTACCGACTCACTGCCTTCAATCACCGAGCCACTTTCACGACCTGTCAGCGTAGTTTGCAGCATACCTGCGAACTGGTTCAATGAAATACCATTCAGCTTTGCGGTGTCTTCATCGACCTTCAACCACACCTTAGGTGTACCCGGTTGCAGTGTTTCCCTTGTGTGCGTCACATGAGGAACACCCGCCAAAATCAATCGCACATCCTCACCAATCGCTTTCAACGTATCGAGGTTTTCACCATAGACACGCAGTTCAACGGGCGCAGTAAATGGAGGCCCTTGGTTAAGCTTACGTACCAAGATCTGTGCTTCCGGAACCTCTTCATCCAACACCTTTTGCAACTGTGGAATTAGCGTATTGGCTTGGTCAAAGTTCTCTGTTTTCACCATGGCTTGCGAGAAGTACGGCGCGTTATTTTGCCTTGCTTGCAGGTTGTAATAGAAGGATGGGAAGTTTGCGCCTACGAGCCAATCGATACGCTCCACTTCAGGGTAACGATGAATGATATCGTCGATTTTTTCAGAGGTATTTTTGGTGGCGTAAATGCTCGCTTGCGGCGGCATATAAACCTGAATCTCAAACATATCTCGGTCTGATGGCGGAAAGAATTGCTCAGTCAGCTGAGACATACTCCAGTAACCAGTAAACGGAACCAACAACACCAAAGCAATCGTGATGATTGGATGCGTGACGCCAAAGCGAACAGAAGATGAGAACCAGCGCGTCAAAGCCGGGATTCTCAAACCCGTCATGTACCAATGGTGCTGCCCTTTCTTGTCGACATCACTGAGTTGTTTCGGCAGTAGCTTAGTCGCTAAGCCTGCGATTAAGGTGTGCGAGATGATGTAAGAGCCGATCAATGAGAAAGAAACGGTAATCGCAATACCACCGACAAATTCACCCGATGCACCCGGCATCAAGATAATCGGGGCAAACGCCAACACGGTAGTTAAGGTTGAGCCTAATAACGGTACCCATAAATGCTTCAACGCATTCATGGTCGCTTCAGCGCGCTGTTGCCCTTTCAAGCGATAAGCTTGAATGGTATCGACCATCACCACCGCGTTATCAACCATGATCCCGAGCGCCACAATTAGGCCTGTCACCGACATTTGGTTAATCGGTACACCGGTCATTTTCATGATCGACAAGGTCAATAATGAGGTTAACGGTAGAGAAATGGCGACTAAGATCGCAGCACGTACGCCTAAAGTGACAAACAGCACAATCAAAATCAGACCGAAACCGATCATCAAGCTTTTGCCTAAATCGTCTAAACGAGTTTCGGTATAGCCTTGCTGATTAAATAATACCGTCACCTTAACGTTACTTGGTAACTCTTGCTCAAATTTACCAATCAGAGCATTAGCTCGCGACGTCCAGTTATCGACTCGCAGATCAGGATGCATTCTTGCCGCGACAATCACCCCCGGCTCACCATCAATAATCGCAATTTGATCTTGTGGGGTTTTCTCACCACGCTTCACAGAAGCAATGTCTTCCATGCGAATGATGTGACCATTACTGTCGGTAGCGATTGGGACTTGCTTGATACGTTCAATAGAGTCCAGTTCCGACTCAATTTCCAAACCAAAACGGGAATAGGCACTGACCAGTTCACCCGCAGAGTTCTTGGCGTCTGCCCCTTCTAGCGACTCAGCAATATTAGCACTTGAGCGCCCCAACGCAGCGGCATCGGCCGTACGTAAACTGATTTGAATCTCTTCTTGCGGCATCCCGTATTCATCAACGAATTCGGTACCCGATAAAGTTCTTAGTCGCTTGGCGAGCTCTTTGGCATAACGGCCCAGCGTTAATCTGTCAGGCTCGCCTGCACCAGACCAAGTTAGCGATGCGATGGTCGTGAAAGCATAGGTATGGTCGCTATCGAGATCGGGAGATTGAGCACCCGCAGGCAAAATGGATTCGATGTCAGATAACTTGTCCCGAGCTTGGGACCAGACAGGTTCTGGCTCGGTAATGGTATCGTTAAGTTCTAGCGTAACAATCGATACGCTCGGCCTAGAGGTTGAACTCACCAATTTAACTTCACTCAGCTCACGCAGCTTGTTCTCGATTACCTCAGTAACCAAGGTTTCAACACGCTCGGCACTGGCGCCGGGGAAGCTGGTTGTGATGTTCGCGTAACGGTTGATGATTACTGGGTCTTCTGCACGTGGCAACGTCATGAACGCCGAAATACCACTCACCATCAGCAGCGCGGTCATCAAGATAAGCAGTCGAGTGTTGGAAATAGTCTCTATTATTTTCATACTATTTCCTACTCAGCCGCACTGACTGGTTTCACGATTTGGCCCGGAACTAAGCGATGTAAACCACTGGCGATGACCTGTTCACCGTCTTCAATCGCCCCACTCACATACGCTTGTTGATTGTTGGCAAACAACACCTGAACACTTCTACGTTCAACCTTATTGTCTTCACCAATCACAAAGATGTTCCACACACCGCGCAATCCATCAATCAAACCCGTTAATGGCACCCAGTAACCTGAGTCATCAATCTGCTCATCAAATTTAAGGTAGGCAAGTTGCCCTTCCAATACCGATGATTGTTCAGGGAATAGGTAACGCAAACCAACACTGCGAGATTGGGTGTCGACCATTGCGCCGGGATTCAATAGCTCCACGGCATAATCTGTTCTCCCAACTCGGATGTTAGGCGAAGAAAGTGAGGTGACTTTTTGCATTTGGTGAGCAGGAATACCGATGAAGGCCTCTTTGCCCTCAGAAGCGAGCAGTGTAAGAGTTGGATTACCCACATTCACCACATCTCCGAGCGAAACAAAGCGCGTCGCGATGGTTCCAGAATAAGGCGCAAGCACTGTCGACTTCACCAATTTCAGTTCGTTGCCTTTTACCGATGCATCGATGCGCAACAAGTTCGCCTGCAATACGCGTTGCTCACTGGTGAGAGAATCAATCTCCGCTTCGGCACTGAAGCCTTTCGCTTTCAATGAACGTTGACGTTTAAGGTTCGCTGCCACCAAACTCAATTGAGCTTTGACTTCTTCAGCCTGCGCTTTCAGTTGGCTAGACTCGGTTTCCAAAAGTTGGGTATCCAATCGGATCAATGGCTGACCCGTTGTGACTGTGTCACCGACATCCACCAGAATCTCATTGACCTTACCCGCCAATTCAAAACCCAAATTGGCCTGCTGCCCGGCCTTTACCACACCGACATATTCACGCTGTACCGCATACGATGGAGAGCGTTCCAAAGCGACAGTTTCTACTGTTAAGACTGTCGACGCTGCACTACTCGATTCCACTGCAGCATTATCTGCATCGGATGCTGTCTCGGCTTGTGTATTTTCGCCACATCCAACAAGAAAAGCCGACAACGCCACTGCCACTGCCACTGCGCTTCCCTTCATCAATTTATACATACGTACTGTTCCTATGCGGTACTCAATTATGTTCTTTTTTTAGACTAACCAAATCAAACTAGACTGTCTAGTTTGATTGTGTTAAAAATAAGTTTCATGGTTAGTGTTTGATAAAACCATCACAAAAAGCATAATGCTTAGCGCCAAATGAGACACCTATAGCGGAGTATCAATAGGCACTAAGCAAAGAGACAAGCTAGGTAACGACCCAACACCAAGTAACGAGAAGCAAGCACGTGACAAAAATCATCAAGAGTGAACAGAAGAGATCGCAGATCTTAACCGCAGCCAGCCAACTTTTCTCTGAACATGGCTTCAAGATCAATATGGATCAAATAGCCAAAGCAGCGAACGTTTCCAAGCAAACGGTCTACTCTCACTTTAAAAACAAAGACGAGCTTTTCGAAACCTGCATGCAAACTAAGTGTGCCGAGCGCGAACTCAGCCCTTCTGCTTTTGATATGAATGCCACTTTGGAAGACGAATTGGTGAAGTTTGGTGTGAAGTTTCAAGATTTGTTACTTGATGAGCAGTCCAGACAGACCTTTCAAAATGCTGTGAGCCAATCCAACACGCACCCAGAGATCGCCTCTATCTATTTAGAAACTGGGCCTCAGAAAACCACCAAATTACTTGCTGATTATTTGCAGTCGAAAATAGACTCTGGTGATCTCACACTGTCGACATCAAGCTCACCAGTCATTGCAGCACGCCAACTGTTGCTGATGTTTCACGGCAAATCGGCGTATTGGTCATTCTTCGGTCACGATAGCGGAGAATCCGAAGAAGAAAGGCTTCACTACACTCGCGAATGTGTCGCGCTATTCTTGAACGGCAACCAGCCTCGTTAATTGTAGCTCTATCTTTGAATAAAAAAGGCACAGAGAAATTCATCCTCTGTGCCTTATCAATCATCAGTCACTCTCAGCAATAACAGCGATCGGTTTATTGGGTATGTTCCACAACGATCAGCTCATCGGTATTGAAGCCACGCTCTTTCGACATGGCTTTAAACTTCTCCATCACTTCTGGTGCGACTTCAGGCGTTCTTGCGAGTAGCCATAAGTAATCAGTGTCGGGCCCAGAAACAAACGCGTATTGGTAGCCCTCTTTGTCTAATTCAAACACGACATAAGCGCCGTAGAAAGGGCCAAAGAAAGACACTTTCAAATAGCCTTGTTCAGAGCCCTCAACGAAGTACGCTTTTCCTTCCGCTTCGTTCCACTCACCTTCTTCCGCCGAATAACCACGGTTAATCACCTTCACGCCGCCATCATCACGAAGGCTGTATTCAGCGCTGATGTTGTCTAAGCCACGCTCAAACGAGTGATCCAAACGAGCCACTTCGTACCATTTCCCTAGGTATCGTTCCAACTCAAACTGTTGAACAGGCTTTACCGTTTCGGGCATGCCAACACAACCACCCAATAAGATCACGCTAAGCAGCAATAATATTTTTTTCATCCTAACCTCGACTTGTTTTTATTAGTAATGCGAGTAAGTCTCTTGAAAACATAAACTTACATCCTTGGTAATACGTTAAATCCATTTTTATAGCTCACTTAACTGTAATTTATTCAGAACCTTATGTGAATTGTTTAGTCTGCGAATGGATTCGCAATCCTTTATTGACGAGCTGTATTCCCACAACCACCTCAAAAGGCACTGGAATTACATTCAAACAAGAGAGCAACCAAGGACACTTTATTATTAAAAATTCACGATATGATTCTCGCCACTCGCTTTCTATACTTACTAAACCGTGGAACATGGAAGACATAATAATGAATAACAAGCTCACTCTGCCACGTACTGCATGGATAGCATTACTCACAAGCTTATCGGCCGTAGCGCCGGTGCTTGCACAAGCCAACACTATTGTTCAAACACAAACACCAGTTCAAGCGCAAACATCTGTTCATAACCAAAGTGCTGACCAGATCTTTATCAATGCTGATATATACGGGCATCGTGAGTCGGACTCGATCGTTACCCACAAAGGCAAGATCATCTTCATTGGTAACCAATCACAGGCGCAAACTTTTCAAGGGCAAAGCACTGATGTCATTGATTTAGACAATGCCTTTGTCCTTCCGGGATTTATTGATAACCATAACCATGTGTTTGAAGCCGCCTCAGAGCTGGGTGGCAATTGTGAACTCGACTCTGAAGCAACGTTAGAAGAGCAAATCCCCTACTTAGAAGCGTGTAAGATCAATGCTGATACCGATGGCAGAGGTTGGCTTATGGGCTATGGTTTTTCTTTGGAAGCGACGCTCGATAGCGACTCTGACTACACGCCACTAGAGATCATCGACAGTGTCTTCCCTAATCGCCCCGTGGTGCTTATGGAGCAGACTTCACACTCGATGTGGGTCAACTCAAAAGCACTAAAAATCGCTCGAATCAGCCAACAATCTCCAGACCCACAAGGCGGTGTTTATTTAAAAGACCAAGACAGCAGCAAGCTCAATGGCATCTTGCTAGACAATGCTGGCGATCAAGTGATGGAGATGGCTTGGAATAGCCAAAGTGAACTGTTTGAGCAAAGCTACCAAGGCTTAATGTTCGGGCTTGAGGAAGCGGCAACCCACGGCATCACCACCATTGGCGACGGTCGCATGTATTGGAAACGAGGTTGGTATGACGTTTGGCTAGAGGCCGAGCAAAATCAAGACTTAACGGCGCGAGTATCGCTACGCCCTTGGGTGTACCCATCGATGGTGATGTCTTCTCAATTAGAAGTCTTTGAGAAAATGCATTCCGACGATAAAAGCCATCTGTTACTTGTCGATCAGGTGAAAATGTACAGTGATGGCATCTTTATCAATGGCACCGCCAAAACACTCGCGCCCTACTTAGATACTTATCTACCCCAGTCTCCTAATGGCTTGAACTATATTCCGCCAGAACAAATTAAAGAATGGTTAACTGCGCTCGAGAAAATCGGCTTTAGCGCCCACATTCATGCGATTGGTGATGGAGCGGTTCGTGAATCTCTTGATGCGATAGAAAGTATTCGCAAACAAGGTTCAACCAAACCCTACACCCTAACCCATGTCGAATTAATCAATGATGAAGATGTGCCACGCTTTCGCCAGTTAGATGTAACTGCAGATTTCCAAGTTGGCTCTGATTACGTTGCAAGGCATCAACACCAATGGGCCGAAGCTTTCCTTGGTGCTCGCCGTGCCAAAGCCATGATGAACCTCGATGCAATACTCAAGACCGACGCCAATATCACCTTAAGCAGTGATTGGAACGTACACGACATCAACCCATTGGTCGGCATCGCGAACAGCTTAATCATGGGCAAAACCGGCCTAACCGATATCTATACCGCCATCGACGCTTACACGCTCAATGCCGCCAAAAGTCTTGGGATTGAAGACGTAACAGGTTCTATTGAGGTAGGAAAATCCGCTGACTTCGCCATTCTCGACCGCGACATCACCACAGTGTCAGCAAGACAAATCGCCAAAACTCAGGTGTTGATGACGGTGTTACGCGGGAACGTGGTTTACGAAAAATAGAGCCAATTCGCGTATCGAATTGGTTATCGCAACTCAATCGAGTAGGAGGAGGCCTCACGGCCTCCGTCCTCTCACACCACCGTACAAG
>NZ_JBFSVE010000080.1:0-15032 GCF_041467715.1 Vibrio sp. 10N.247.311.14 | reverse complement strand
AAGGGTATGAACTCGCTAAGTCTCTTGATTAACCAGACTTGTGATCAAGAGACAGCCCATTGGGTGCCTTTTTTGATCGCGTTTGGCCTCGCTATTCAAGAGACACCAAGCTGATGATTACTCCGCTTGGTGGATACTCTCTTGAATCGTCAAACGTACTTCAGGGTAAAGCATTGAGTAGAGAAGCTTAGCGAATTGCTGAGTCTTGTCTAAATCACAGTTACCATCGTTATCCAGATATTGCTGTTGTTTCAGAGTGGCGAACATCGACGCAAACACGCCTTTATCGAAGAACTCTGGTGCATTGATGCCTTGCAGACGACCAAGTCGCTGTGCAATGTCTTGGCTCTTCTGTTCAAGATCGGATTTATCCAGATCAGGGTTCTCTGCTAACAGGTTCAAAGCAATAGAGTAGCGTTGTAGCGTTTCTGAAATCGTACGACCTAACAGCATCAGTGCTTGGCTGTTTGATTGGTTGATGGTGACTTCATTATCAGAAACCACAAGCATACCTTGGTTAACCAGCTCTTCAATGATGTTAGAAACCACGCCTTCAAGCTTGTCTTCGTCGTAGCTTAGGAACAGCTCTTTCTTCAAGAACGGGTAGATAGCAGCAACGTTCTCTTGGATCGCGTCAATTGATAAACCGCGTTGACGAATAGTCATCTGTGCAATTAACGATGGCAGAGCAAACAAGTGAATGATGTTGTTTCGGTAGTAGGTCATCAGAATTGACTGGTGACGGTCTAGCGAAATGATGTCGCCCATTGAGTCTGATTCAATCAAGAACTTGTTCAGTGATTCAGCATGTTTTACTAAATCTTCAGCGCTGTCTTTTGGCACAGTGAACGTTGCCGAATATGGAACATTCTTAAGCAGAGACAGGTAGCAATTAATCTGAGAAACCAAAGAGTCACGAGACAATGCGCGCTGTCTTGAAGCCAATAGTGCCGTTGCACAAAGGGTCAGGGCATTGGTCGCTGCCGCATCGTTAATGTGCGTCATCATTTTGGTCGCCAAGTCATTAACCACCGGGTTCATCCATTGTGGTTTGCTAGTGCCCATTGGGTCGATGTCTTTGGTCCACTTAGGTGAGTGTTCATTCAGGTATTGGTTCAGTTGAATTGGCTCACCGAAGTTCACGTAGCCTTTACCAAAGTTACGCAGCTTACGAATGGTACGAATCACTAAGCTCGCGTTTTCTTTCTCTTTACGCTTACCACGAAGTTCTTTTGCGTAAGTCGCCACTTCCATCACGTGCTCGTAGCCGATGTACACAGGAACCAAAGTCACCGGGCGATTCATGCCGCGCAGCATCGCTTGAATAGTCATCGCCAACATGCCGGTCTTCGCTTGCAATAAACGACCTGTACGAGAACGCCCACCTTCACTGAAGTACTCTACTGAGTAACCTTTAGCGAACAACTCCGCTAGGTATTCACGGAAAATCGTCGAGTACAGCTTGTTGCCTTTGAAGCTACGACGAATAAAGAACGCACCACCATGACGGAAAATAGGACCGGCAGGGAAGAAGTTCAGGTTGATACCCGCAGCGATGTGCGGCGGCACCATGCCTTCATGATAAAGCACATAAGAAAGCAGTAAGTAGTCCATGTGGCTACGGTGACAAGGCACGTAAACAATCTCGTGACCATCTTGAGCCAACTTACGAACCGTTGAAGCGTTGCTGATATGCAGGCCTTGGTACAACTTATTCCACAGCCAACCAAGAATCTTCTCACCACGCTTGATCAGCGAGTAAGAGAAGTTCGCAGCAATCTCGTCCATAATGTCTTGAGCTTCTTTGCTCGCTTTCTCGATCGAGATGTTCTTTGCTTGTGCTTCGTCTTCAATCGCTTTTTTGATCGCTTCTGATTTTAACAGGCGATCAAACAGAGCTTGGCGGCTTGGCAGATTAGGGCCTGATGCTGCAAGCTTTTGGCGAGAGAAGTGAATACGTGCCACGCGCGCCAGTTTGTGCGCGATGGTGCTGTCGGTGCCGTGTGAGTTGGCCATGTAACGCAGAGAAACCACAGGACTAAAGCGAACCAAGCAGTCACGACCGGCTAGCAATACCGCTTTTGATTTCTCTAAGCCGTTCATTGCCTGTAGGTAAGGCTTCTGGTTATTCTCTTTACCAGGTTTGCGCCCCCACAAAACGGTAGCAGGGATAACTTGAACATCGAGTTCAGAGTCGTCGGCGTGCAGTGAAAGCAATTCAGAGAACACTTCAATTGAAGAGCTTGGTACATAATCATCGTCTTGCAGCAGAGTTTTGCGAGAAGAGATGAAAACGTAGCGTTGCAGTGATTTGCCGTTGATTTCAAGCTTGCTCAACGGATCAGGTAGGCCTAATTCAAGTGCATGTTTTTGCAATGTAAGAATGTCGACACTTGAGCGAAACGGTAAGGCGTATACAATCGGTTTGCTCAAATCAATGTTCAAATCCTCTACAGGGTTTGAAGGGATTGATGTGCTCTTTACCAATAGGGATAAAGGTAGCTTCATTAATGAACGTGAAAAAGATTGTCCAGAAGACATATAGGTTCACTGCCTCAATAGTTATTTCAATGTGCTCAAGCGTATCTCTATTTCTATAATGAGAGGATAAATCCTATGAGTGAAATAGGGATAAGCCTAGGCGTAAATTTAATCGATGCAAGAATACCAGAAACTGGTCTAACCTTTTAATGGAAATAGTCATATTGCCGTTAAGTTTGTGGAAAATCATTCATCGACTGATTGAGTATAGAGTTAAAAATGACCAAAAAATCAAACACCGGATTCAAACGTATCGTCAAAGCGGCGGGCTTTTCATGGCAAGGCATCACGAGCTCGTTTAAAAACGAGGCTGCATTTCGACAAGAAGTCTTTATGGCCGCAGTGCTTATTCCGTTGGCGTTCTACTTAGATGTAAACCAAGTTGAGCGAATCTTGATGATTTCAGCCGTCGTGTTGGTGATGGTTGTCGAGTTGATCAATACTGCGATTGAAGCGGTCGTTGACCGAATCGGTAGCGAACATCATGAGCTTTCTGGGATGGCGAAAGATGTTGGCTCAGCTGCCGTTTTTATCTGTTTAGTATTAGCTGGTTACGTGTGGTTAGAGATCTTGTTTTTGTAATTCGCTAAAAATGAACTAAAAACAACCAATTGCTTTGCTTTTATTCAGTTACTGGATATACTCACAGTCAACTGTATAAAAAGACAGGTGAATCATGAAGCCGTTAACGCCCCGCCAGCAACAAGTTTTTGACCTTATCAAAAGTAAGATCGAAGATTGCGGTATGCCACCGACTCGTGCAGAAATCGCACGTGAACTTGGCTTCCGCTCTGCAAATGCTGCAGAAGAACATTTGAAAGCTCTTGCTCGTAAAGAAGCGATTGAGATTATCCCGGGTGCGTCTCGCGGTATTCGTATTTTGCTTGAAGATGCAGCAAACGAAGAGCAAGGTTTACCATTAATCGGTCAGGTTGCCGCTGGTGAGCCTATCTTGGCTCAAGAGCATGTAGAAATGCATTACCAAGTTGATCCAGGCATGTTTAAACCACAAGCTGACTTCTTACTTCGTGTAAATGGCGAAAGTATGAAAGACATCGGTATTATGGATGGTGATTTATTAGCTGTTCATAAAACACAAGATGTACGCGATGGTCAGGTTGTAGTGGCTCGTGTCGATGATGATGTAACGGTAAAACGTCTAGAACGTAAAGGTTCAACGGTTCTGTTACATGCTGAAAATGAAGAGTTTTCTCCAATCCATGTCGATCTAGAATCTCAACACTTGTCTATTGAAGGGCTTGCGGTTGGTATTATTCGCAACACCGACTGGATGTAGTCAGTACAAATAGCTTATTGATATTTATTCTCAATAACTTGTCATTGTAATTGATATTCATTATCATCTTCTTTGTCGAGATACAAGGAAGATGATGATGCCAAACCCAACCAAACCTCAAATGAAGCCGCTTACTCGTAAGCCGCGCTCCTCTGTTCAAAAGGCTTCTTCTGAACAAGGGTCTGTACATCAAGAATTCCAAGTTCCGACCAACCTCGTTCAACATCTTTGGTTTCGTAGTCGTGAAAGCCTAGCCGATGATGGTCTCGTTTATGACCCCATCGCAGCTCAAGCCTGCAAGCGTTGCCAGCTCGCACCAGAATGTCTTACCGGTGAACTCGACCAACAGCAACTCCTTTACGCGACACTGACTCAACTTTGTGATTCTCAAGTTCAACAGTTTTTATCTCATAACCCAGATGCTTGGATTATTAACGTGGGAGCAGGGCTCGATACCCGTTTCTACCGTTTAGATAATGGCCGCTGTCATTGGGTTGAGTTAGATGTAACCGAGAATCTGCTTTGGCGACAACGCTTGTTCCACAAAAATGAACGCTATCGCTTAGAGTGTGGCTCTGTCGATGACCTAACTTGGTTGGATGAACTTAATATTCCAGAACAAGCCTCGGTGATGGTGGTGTGTGAACATGCTTTGCTGGATTGTAATGAACAACAGACCGCGAACTTCATTCAGTCTTTGAGCCGCTACTTTACTCATGCACATGCGTGTTTAGTCTTAGCTGGAGATAAAAGCTCAAGTACGTTGGGACAAAAGCTTGGTTCAGGAAAGTATGCTCATGGGTTGTCTTCACCAATAGACAGCGTTCTTAATTGGCTGCCATGGGCACAATGGGTAAAAGCGTTTTCTCCCCTAGACCAACAATGCAATCGTTGGAAATTGTGGCAGCGGCTTCTTTGTAAGATCTCTCAGGTCAAAAAGCGTTTAACGCCGCAGTTAGTGCTCGTTAAGTGGTAACCCTAGTGGTTCTGTATTTCGAGTAACTGAGTACATAGCCGGTATAAGTAAAATTCCACAACATAGTGAAAGCCCACCCACTAGGTTAAACTATCGCCTCTAATCTAAGAGGTGATCGTGAAGCTATTTAATCCCCAAACTATTTTTCAAACGCTATCCAATCAGGCGATGCACAAAAAAGTGCTGCTGCTCGCGATCCCGATGGTTCTCTCTAATATTACTGTTCCACTGCTGGGCTTAGTCGATGCGGCGGTTATCGGTCACCTCGAGCACTCTTGGTATTTAGGTGGTGTGGCGCTGGGCGGCACAATGATCAGCGTGACCTTTTGGTTGCTTGGTTTCCTGCGCATGTCGACAACAGGGCTAGCCGCACAATCTTATGGTGCGAATGATGGCAAGCAACTTGGTTTAGTCTTTGTGCAAGGCGTGACCATGGCCTTAGGGTTTGCTGGTGTCTTTTTGCTTTTACACAGTCTAGTCGCCGATTTAGTTTTCTCATTGAGTAGCGCCAGTGATCAAGTTAAGCACTATGGTCAGCAATATTTCTCAATCCGCGCTTGGAGTGCGCCTGCTGCGCTAACTAACTTTGTGATTCTAGGTTGGTTACTCGGGACTCAAAATGCCAAAGCGCCCATGTGGATGGTCATCATCACCAATATCACCAATATCGTTTTGGATATTGTTTTTGTTATCGGCTTAGGATGGCAAGTGGAAGGTGCAGCATTGGCATCTGTAATGGCTGATTATGCCGGTCTAACATTTGGCTTGATTTGTGTTTACCGAATCTGGGCGAAGAAGCAGTTACCATCGCCATGGGATCTGCTTAAGAAAACCAGCCAAGGTTTGAGTCGTTTCGTGAAATTGAATCGCGATATCTTTCTTCGTTCATTGTATCTACAAGCGACTTTCACTTTCATGACTTTCCAAGGTGCAAGCTTTGGCGATGATGTTGTTGCGGCCAATGCAGTGTTGATGAGTTTCTTGATGATCATCTCTTATGGGATGGATGGCTTTGCCTACGCAATGGAAGCGATGGTCGGTAAGGCGATAGGCGCGAAAGACAAAGATGAACTGAACCAGTCATTGATTGGTACTTTCTTCTGGAGCTTTAATATTTGTTTGGTACTGACCATAGCATTCGCACTCGCTGGCTCGAGTTTGATTAATATGATCACTACCATTCCTGACGTGAAGAACCAAGCCGAGGTGTATTTACCGTGGTTAGTCGCAATGCCATTGGTGTCTATGTGGTGCTTCTTGTTGGATGGTATTTTTGTTGGAGCAACCAAGGGCAAGGATATGCGCAATAGTATGTTTGTTGCGACCTGTAGTTTCTTCGCGATTTTCTATTTAGCATCAGGTTTAGAGAACCATGCACTGTGGTTAGCGATGCTGAGCTTTATGGCAATGCGCGGAATTGGTCTTGGTGTGTTGTTTGTTTCTCAGTGGAAGAAAGGGGAGTTTCTCGCTTAGCTCTGAGGGCTCTGTTTGTGGAGAGTAAATGAGGCTGTACAGGTAAAGGGGTATTTAGAACATCATGATCTAATTACTATCAATGCCTTAATATTCAGTGTTTTAAATAAAAACAGCAAGCGCGTGGCTTGCTGTTTATGTATTTGGCCTATGGGTGGTCAAATACTCCTATTGGTTCTTTATCTAGAATAAACGGTTAAGCCCGTTGAGTGCTGCAACACGATAAGCTTCCGCCATCGTTGGATAGTTAAAGGTTGTATTCACAAAGTACTCGATGGTATTTGCTTCACCTTTCTGTTCCATGATCGCTTGTCCGATATGGATGATTTCAGCGGCACGCTCACCAAACACGTGGATACCTAAAATCTCTTTGGTTTCGCGATGGAACAGAATCTTCAAGCTACCAATGTCTTTACCCGCAATTTGAGCACGAGCTAGGTGTTTGAATGAAGAACGTCCTACTTCATACGGTACTTTAGCTGCGGTAAGTTCTTGCTCGGTTTTACCAACAGAACTGATCTCCGGGATGGTGTAGATGCCGGTTGGAATGTCTTCGATAAGGTGGCGTTCAGCTTCACCTTTCACAATTGCTTGAGCCACAAATCGACCTTGGTCATAAGCCGCGCTTGCTAGGCTAGGGTAGCCAATCACATCACCGACCGCGTATACATGGTCAACATTAGTTTGGTAATTGGTATTCACTGATACTTGACCACGAGAGTCCGCTTCTAAGCCAACAGCACCAAGGTTCAGTTTATCGGTATTACCCGTTCGGCCATTGGCATACAGTAGGCAATCAGCGCGCATCTTTTTACCTGACTCTAGGTGAATGATCACGCCATCATCAGTGCCTTCAATTTTCTCAAAGGTTTCATCGTTGCGAATCACGACACCGCTGTTCCAGAAGTGATAAGAAAGTGCATCTGAGGTTTCATTGTCTAGGAATGACAACAGACGGTCACGAGTATTGATAAGATCGGTTTTTACACCCAAACCGCGGAAAATCGACGCGTATTCACAACCAATAACGCCAGCACCATAGATGATGATGTGTTGCGGGTCGTGTTTAAGAGAAAGAATCGAGTCACTGTCGTAGATACGTTCATGCAGGAAGTCGACGTTATCTGGTTGGTAAGGGCGAGAGCCTGTCGCGATAACAAATTTGTCTGCACTGTAATGTTCTTCAGTGCCATCGCTTTGCATTACCGAGACAGTGTTGGTATCGATAAAACGTGCAGTACCAAAGACCAACGTGCACTGGTTGCGGTCGTAGAAGCCTTGGCGTAATCGAGTCTGCTTGTCGATAACCGATTTGGCATGCCCCAAAATGTTAGAAAACGTTGAGTGTATGCTTTTGTTGTTCTGACAAAACAGCGGATTACTGTTGAATTCGATAATACGACTTACGGCATGACGCAGTGCTTTTGAAGGAATTGTTCCCCAGTGAGTACAACCACCACCAACGCTGCTCTCTTTCTCAATGATTGCAACGTTCAACCCGGCTTTGGTTAATCCCATCGCTGCCCCTTCTCCTCCGGGGCCACTACCAATTACGATTACATCAAAGTGGTTGGAGTGCGGCATAGATATCTTCCTTGTTATATTTGATTAACATTGCTTTAGCGAGATTTTAACCGATTCTGTTCTCGGGTACATGAAAAGGGCATCAGAGAGTCGGTGGGATCACGCAGTGTTATCGAAAAAATAATATTTGGTATGTCGTATGTCTCCAAATGACAGCGTGGATATTGAAATTTTTTCTTCGAACGTATTTACTTCGGTACGTGAACAAAGAGGTATGTTTAGTGTCTTATATAACCAGAGTGCCTTATATAAATAAGTGATTCGCGTTATATTGAATAGAGTATTAGACATGCCTGTTTAGGCTGTAAAAGAAGAAATTGATAAAGTATGAAACCAATGGGCATTCGCGCACAGCAAAAAGAAAAAACTCGTCGCAGCTTAATCGATGCAGCATTTAGCCAACTCAGCGCCGATCGTAGTTTTTCCAATCTAAGCTTGAGAGAAGTCGCTCGTGAGGCTGGAATAGCACCGACTTCCTTTTATCGTCACTTCAAAGACATGGATGAGCTTGGCTTAACCATGGTTGATGAAGGTGGCTTACTGCTGCGCCAGTTAATGCGTCAAGCTAGGCAACGCATAGTAAAAGAAGGCAGTGTGATTCGTACATCGGTTGAAACCTTTATGGAATTCATTGAAAGCAGCCCTAACGTATTCAGACTGTTATTGCGAGAGCGCTCAGGAACTTCATTTGAGTTTCGTGCAGCGGTAGCTCGTGAGATACAGCACTTCTCTGCTGAGTTAACCGAATATTTGATAACGACTGGCATGACACGAGACGAAGCTTTTACTCAAGCTGAAGCCTCCGTTATCTTGGTCTTCAACTCAGGGGCAGAAGCATTAGATTTAGATCGACGTCAGCGAGATGAACTGGCTGAACGCTTGATCATGCAATTGCGAATGATGGCCAAAGGGGCTTTTTGGTATCGTAAAGAACGTGAACGTAACCGATTAAAAGGCGGGATTGAATAATGTCGAATGAAAATAATACTGTAAACCGTGGTTCAGAAAGAAAGACACTCGTACTTGCTGTTATTGCCGGTGTGTGTGGTGATGCTCTGTTATCTTGGGTAACAATGAGCGAAGTGGGCTTCTCTATTTTCCCACTGATTGCTTTAGTCTTGGCTGTACAAGCACTTTACCAAGAGTACCTAACTAACCCAGTATCTGAAGATATTCCACTAGTAGGTTTGGCTTGTTTCTTTGTAGGTGCATTTGGCCACTCGGCTTTTGTGAAGGCACAACACCCTGATGCTGGCTCAAACTTCTTTGCGATTATTGTCGCGATGTTGCTTCTTGCATGGGTAGGTAAGAAACTCGGCTTTATCGGCAAAACTGCTTAAGCTGATTTAGAAATTAAAAAAACGAGCCAATGGGCTCGTTTTTTTGTATCTGCTGTTTGGCTTAGACCTGAAAGCGATACTTACGCTTTACGCTCTAGGAATACGCCAGCTTCCATGTGGTGCGTGTAAGGGAACTGGTCAAACAGAGCAAAACGAGTGATGTCGTGCGTTTCGCTTAGGATGTCTAGGTTCTCTTTCAATGTTTCAGGGTTACAAGAGATGTACATGATACGCTCGTAGCCTTGAACCATCTTACAAGTATCAACATCCATACCTGAACGCGGTGGATCAACAAAGATAGTGTTGCAGTTGTAGCTCTTAAGATCGATGTTCGCTTGCTGTAGACGACGGAACTCACGCTTGCCTTCCATTGCTACAGTAAAATCTTCTGCAGACATACGGATGATCTGAACATTTTCAATGTTGTTCGCAGCGATGTTGTATTGCGCAGATTCTACTGACGGTTTCGCCAGTTCAGTTGCCAGTACACGCTCGAAATTTTGTGCTAGCGCTAATGAGAAGTTACCGTTACCACAGTAAAGCTCAAGTAAGTCGCCTTTGCTGTCTTGAGTACAATCGACAGCCCATTCCAACATTTTCTCTGCCACTTTGCCGTTGGGTTGAGTAAAGCTGTTCTCTACTTGTTGGTAGATGTAGCTATCACCATTCACATCTAGCTTTTCAATTACGTAGTCGCGGTCCAGTACGATTTTCATCTTACGCGCACGGCCAATCAGGTTTAGGTTAAAACCTTCATCGTTTAATTGCTGCTTAAGTGCTTTAGCATCTTGAATCCACTGTTCACCTAATTGACGGTGGTAAAGCAGTGACACCAAAATCTCGCCGCTTAATGTAGAAAGGAAATCTACTTGGAATAGCTTGTGGCGTAGAGAGTGGTTGTCTTTCATTGCATCTGTTAATAGAGGCATTAGGTCGTTGATAAGACGGCTAGCTGCAGGGAACTGATCTACACGGTATTTTTCTTTAGTCTCTTGATTGAACATGACGTAATACATATCGTCACCTTCATGCCACACGCGGAACTCAGCACGCATGCGGTAGTGTTGCTCTGGAGATTCATACACTTCCAGTTCAGGCACATCATATTCTGAGAACATTTCTGTAAGACGCTCTGTCTTTTCTGCCAGTTGTTCTTGGTAGCGTTGCGGGTTTACATCTAAATTCGCCATTGTTATGCCTTTTGCTGTCGTGCTTTTAAATCAAGAGCGCAGATTTTATTCAATCACAGGCGCTTGTCCAGTGTTGAGAGCCATTCAATGTAAATCGACCATGAAAACTATAGCTTATAACAATCTTAGACTAGACAAATGATTCAGAGGTCAATACTATCTTCGGCAAGCTGGTGTCATTTAGATGTATAGATGGCTGAAGAGGGAATCTGGTGTAAATCCAGAACTGACGCGCAGCGGTAAAAGAGAACGAGTATTCATAAGACACTGCAAATAGCTTTTTGTGGGAAGTCGAATACAAGGTAACCATAAGGTTGTGCTCTTGAGTCCGAATACCTGCCAGCGGCTAAACCATGACATGTGGTTTGGTAGGAATTTACGCGATTTAGGATCACAACATGAACAAATCCCTTTTAGCGGTTGCTGTAGCATCGCTGCTTTCACCTATCTCCAATTTACACGCCCAACAAGCATCTGCCGACGAAACCATGGTGGTTACGGCTAACCGTTTTGAGCAAAGCACGGAAAGTGTTGTCGCTCAAGTTGAAGTAGTAACACGCCAAGATATCGATCGAATTCAAGCTAAGTCTCTAACAGATGTGTTTAGACGATTGACGGGTATTCAGGTTTCACAAAATGGAGGCCGAGGACAGCAAGCTTCGATCTTTGTTCGTGGTGCTAACTCTGATCAAGTGCTTGTTCTCATTGATGGTATTCGTTTTGCGCGAGCTGCAAAGGGTGGTGTCGATTTTAGCCAGTTACCAATTACATTCGTTGACCGAGTGGAATACGTTCGAGGAGCTCGTGCCGCTATGTATGGCTCAGAAGCTATCGGCGGTGTTATCAACATTATTACTGTTGCAAACTCTGACAATGAAAAAACGGCAGTTAGTGCAGGTTTAGGAAGCTTAGATTACCAAGAGCTGAGCTTTGTTAGTGGTACTAAGGTCGGTGAAAATGGTCACTTGAACGTATCTGTTGGTTACGATTCCGATGAGGGATACAACGTTCATCCATTACCAGGTGTTAATGATGGTGATCGCCATGGTTTTGAATCACGCAATGCTCTAATTGGTTATGTTCATAATTTTGATCAGCAATGGAGTGGCTTCGCGAATTTCCGTATGTTTGAAACCATTTCTCAGTACGATGGTTCATTTGGTACAGACCATTCTTACAAAGAAGCTGAAGTTCAAAATTCGACCTTTGCTACTGGTGTTAAATATAGTGGCAGTGAACTTAAGTCTGATTTCTTAGTTAACTATCAGAATCAAGATAACTGGAACTACGAACAGTCTTTAGGCAAGAACTCAGCGTCAGCAACATCTGATGAGCTTGAACAGCTAAATGTTCAATGGGTGAATTCACACAAACTAACGTCGTCACTGACTCTTAGTGGTGGTGTAGATTGGCGTGATGAAGCTTATATTGTTAAGCCTTCGAATACTGAATACGACAGAACGAATGTTGCGTACTTCGCTGCATTAAACGCAGATGCGGATAAAGTGTTCGGAGAACTGAGTCTTCGTGTTGATGACAATGAGCAGTTTGGTACAGAAACTACTTACAACACAGGGTTAGGCTATCGTTATGCTGAGTGGCTTGTTGTAAAAGCAGCTTATGGCACATCCTTCAAAGCACCTAACTTGTATCAACTATATAGCTACTACGGTAATGCACAGTTAGAAGCTGAAAAGGCAGATTCATTTGAACTGACTTTTGGTGGCTTAATCAAGGATGTTGATTGGTCGATTACTGGCTATGACACGAACGTCGAAGACTTAATTGATTACAACTACGCGACAAGCAAGTACTACAATACCGATGGCGAAAGCCAACTACGTGGTGTGGAAATGGTCGTTGGATTTGATACTAGCTTTATTAATCATCAAGTGAGCGCTAACTTTCAAGACCCAGAAGATCAATCTGGTGATCAATTGATACGCAGAGCTAAGAAGATTTACAAGTATAATGCAGTGGCTAGTTTCGATGAGGTTGATGTTTCGCTAGGCTACCAATATGTAGGTGAGAGACCGGACTTCTCTGAAGATCTTGCAGCGTATAGTCTGTTTGATGTTTCGGTGAATTACTATGCGAATGAAAACCTTACTTTAAATGGTCGAGTGGATAACTTAACTGACGAAGAGTACGAGACTGCTGGTGGATACCCATCACCAGAGCGTACATATTACGTAAATGCTACTTACCAATTCTAATTTACACCTAAACCGCCTTCGGGCGGTTTTTCTTATTGGGTATATCAATGAAAAAGAAAGTCGTCATAAGCTGGTCATCAGGTAAAAGACTCTACCCTAACCCTAGAGCGTTTGCTTGAGAGTGCTGAGTATGAAGTTGTTGCTCTTTATACTACCTATGTTGGAGATGAAGTCCCTTTCCAGGTAACTCCTATTGATGTCGTTGCCATGCAGGCACAATTAATCGGTTTGCCACTCATCACCATAGAGCTTCCTGAAGTGTTCCCGAGCAATGAGATTTACCAAAGTACGATTGTCTCAGCATTGGAAGGGTCTTGCTTATCAATTGATGCGGTCGCATTTGGCGATATGTTTTGCAATGGTATTGCTGACTACCGAAGAAGTTATATAGAACCTGCGGGCTGGGAGTGTGTATTTCCTCTACTGGGAGAGAGTAGCCAAACTCTGGCTCAAGAAATCATAAATAGAGGAATCGAAACCTTTCTCGTCACAGTTGATAGCGATGCATTAGACATGAGCTATTGCGGGAAAGAATACACGCCTGAACTAATAGACAGTTTGCCAAGTCACGTCGACCCATGTGGAGAAGATGGTGAGTTCCATACCTTAGTCACGTCAGCGCCATGCTTTAAAGGTAAGCTTAAGATAGAGCTAGAAAATGTAGAGCAGGGTGAGCGCTTTGGGCATCAACGCTACCGAGCTTGCATTATGTAGAGTGATGATTGGCGAAAACTAGGTGAAGGGGTATCATTGCTGCGGAACTTATTACAGGTAATGGTTGTGTCGGAAAGCATACAAAAAAACATATTGGTCTTTGATTCTGGAGTTGGCGGTCTGTCTGTATATAAAGAGATAAGCCAGTTACTACCCAATCACAACTATATCTATGTATTCGATAACGAGGCTTACCCTTATGGTGAGCTCGATCAGCAAGTCCTCATTCAGCGAGTCCAAAGTATCGTCGCCAGTTTTGTGGCGAGTCACGCTATTGATATCGTGGTGATAGCTTGCAATACGGCCAGTACGATAGTCCTGCCGACACTTCGCGCTAATAACCTTATCCCTATTGTCGGCGTAGTCCCGGCAATCAAACCTGCTTCGTTACTGGCTAATAAAGCGGTTGGCCTTATTGCGACTCCCGCGACGATTACTCGTGAATACACACACGAGCTCATCAAAAACTTCTCGAGTAATAAAAGAGTAGAGCTGTTGGGTTCTACTCGGCTGGTGGATATGGCCGAAGATAAACTCAGAGGTGAGGAGATTAGCCTTGAAGAGTTACAGCAAATCCTTCAACCGATGATCAACACAATTGATGTAGCCGTATTAGGGTGTACGCATTTCCCACTGATCAAATCAGAGATTCAACAAGTACTAGGTGAAAGTGTAGTGCTGATAGATTCTGGTAAAGCGATAGCTAAACGGGTTCAAGATTTGTTGGGTTTGGAAAGCATCAATAAAGAAGGGGGAGTGCGTGAGGTTTTTTGTAGTGCACTTCCTAAAAAAGAAAGTGCACTAAATAGTATGTTAAAGCAGTTAGGGTTTAGCTCAGTTCAGATTCGTCCGCTTCAGGATGTTTAGGATCATTTGCAACACGTACTTTTAAAGTGCGTTGCATGTAATCTTTATCGTTAAGTGCAGAGATTGCATGATTCACATCATTACTTGCCATAACAACAAATCCAAAGCCTCTTCTTTTACCAGTACGTTTATCTTTCATTAAACGTACAGCAAATACTTCACCATGCTCTGAGAATAATTCACGTACATGTGATTCGTTCGCTTTGTATGGAAGGTTACCCACATAAAGTGTTTTGGTTGAAGCCTTAGGTTCTGAATCTGATTTTGAGTCGGTGCTTGAAAAGTTAACAACAAAAGCGGAAGCCAAGACACCAAGGATAAAGGTAATTGCAGGCGATATATCTACCTGAGAGAAAACAATGCCGCCTAATACAGCCAGTGCGACAATTAACAACATCGATTTTTTTGAGTTCATATCGGAATACTACATATTAATAAACGAAATAGACGCATCTACCATTAACAAAATAGACACATGAATCTTACGTTCATGGCTTCCATTTTTCCAATGTATTGCTGTGATACGTCTCAAATGTTTAGTTTTTATTCGAAAAATGCGGATCTGGTGGCTTTTTAGGCGAACAAAACTTTTATTTCAAAAAGCCCTTGTGCTCCATCTCAATCTCTCTATAATGCCGCCTCACCGACACGGAGTGAGACGAAAGTCACACAGCGAAATCGGTAGAGAAAAAGAGTTTGAAAATAACCCTTGACTCTCAAAGTGGTGCAGGTATAGTACGCACCCCTAGCGACTGAGATGTGAATCACAAAACGCTAGCGCTCTTTAACAATTTAAACCTATCAATCTGTGTGGGCACTCGTTGATGAATATCA
>NZ_JBFSVE010000079.1:0-15706 GCF_041467715.1 Vibrio sp. 10N.247.311.14 | reverse complement strand
CCGTAGAGGACTTTCACCTCCTAGATCAACGCCATGCTCGGCGCACAACAAAAAAACCGAGGACATTCCTCGGTTTTTATTTATTAACAGTAATCTTAAGCATATAAGGCAAACTTCTTTAGTGGCAGCTCTTTAGTAATTGCTGCTTGCGTGGCTCTTGTAATAGTTTCCAGTGAATACCATCAATTGCACCCGCAAATTTCCAAAGTAGTTTTAGGTCAACATCGTTTCCGTACGCTTCGCGAACCTTATTAAACACTTCAGGCGCGCCCAACTGCATAAACATTGAAACATCATCCACACCCGCCTTTTTAACCATGCGCTCTAACGTAAGCTGCATGTTTGGTAGATCTCTTAATCTACGGCTAGCTGATGATTTCTTGAAGCTACGCTGCTGAATTGAATTATCGATTGAAGTACGAATAATGCTATCCAATTCAGGATGTTCACAGGTAAACAGATCCGTAATGTCGTAATAGTTTACAGTTGCTGTTGTCTGCTTCTTTACATGACGATACTTTTCACAATCAAGATCGGTCAGTTTTTTATCTAGTGATTTTCCACCTCTAATGAATAAACAACCTTCACTCAATAAAGCGAACATAGCGTCATTTTGAAAGAGGCCAATACCTCCGAACATAGAACGTTTTTGATGCTCACCAAATTGATTCACGTAATTAATAAATGCTGTCTCGGTCATATCCGTTGATCCTTAATCAAATTACCCCGATTAGGTTGATCACCAGACAAGCAGCTTGTTATGCGAAAAATTTTAAATCTATTTTTTTATTCTATAGGTGAATATTATGGTTTCGTTTTCCACCTTTAAATAAATGATACTTCGAAAAGAAAAATAAGTCTGGACTTAGTTCACATCAATCAATTGAGTATTCCGGTTTTTCATGATTGACTTCACAGTAAACTATCAAACCATGCTTGAATTTGGGCACCTAGTGATACACCGGTTCAAATTATTAAAGGTTATGTAGACGGGTGAGTATTGCCTCGCAGCATCGTGGCTTGTAAAATGGCAGGACAGACCTGTTTTTACTTTTTATATGAATCATTTATCGTTTTTCTGGCTACCTCAAAATAAGGCTCTTCTCTTAAAGGGTCTAGAATCAGAGTTTGCCCAACTTGTTGGACATTCTATCTCAGCGGGAAAAATAACACTTCCTCCTATCCCTAACGTTGTACTGAAGATTCAATCGCTTTGTACCCTTGAATCAACTGGGATTGCTGACGTTGCCGAGTGCTTACTCGAAGACCCAGGCCTCGCTGCTATTGTCATTCGTGTGGCTAACTCTGTCGTCTTTAACCGACGCAATATTACTTGTGTTGATATTATGACGGCTGTGTCGCGCCTTGGCATATTAAGAGTCCGTGACATCGTGACGGCTCAGGCTATTGAGCAACTCAAACACTCAGTCAACCTCAGTAAAGAGTGTAATAAGGTATTGGTTCAGAGCGCCTCTGTATCAAAAGAGCTGGGCGCTACTATGGTGCTTGTTACCAACAGCTTCAAAGAGATCTCCCCTACTGAATACCGTTACCTTGAGCATGAAAAATCGCTGCTTGTCGGATTACTGGCTGACATTGGTTTGTTCTGTTTGGTTAGCGAATACCACCTCTACCTCGAAAATGGCAATTACCTAGATCACGACATCGCTCTACAAATCTTCCAAGGCCAATGTTCTGCTACCAGTAAATTAGTGCTTAACCGTTGGGGCTTCGACAGCGACTTTATTGATGTGTGCAGTAATACCATCAATAATCACGAACAGCGTGAAGTGTCTTACTTAGATATCGCTCGAATCGCTAATCACCTGCTGATGTTCAGAAACAAGGATGAGAACATCGATGATCACGAAGTTGAACTTAACGTGACTGGTGCAGAGGTGCTTTATAAATTAAGCAACTTGAGCAAACATGATTTTAATGCAAAGCTAAGCGACGTGATCAATACTAGCGGCTTCTAAGTCACTGTTAAATTACAAGTAAGTGTAATATGAAGTAAATGCAATGGGGAAAGCATGTTTACAGGGATGATCTTTATATTTGCACCACTCGTCGTGGGGTATCTTTTTGCAATTTCGAACGCTCAAACATTAGAATTTATCAACCGCTCAACATCGCGGTTGATCTACGTGATTCTGGCGTTGATGGGACTAAGCTTAGCCGCCCTCGATAACCTAGGCAGTAATCTGCAGACAATCCTTCTATATACCGTCACTTTCTTTGTCTGCTTAAGCGTTTGTAACTTAATGGCACTGCCCGCTATTGATAAGCTACTACCACTCAAAACCGACAGTAGTAAGAAGAAGCTTCCCCTCTCTTCTATGGCGATGGAATCCGCCAAACTCATCCTAGTGGTGGGTTCAGGGCTAATCGCTGGCTTAGTGCTGCCTATTGGCCTTGATTGGGTTGATACTGCAAGCGAATGGATTCTGTTTGTTCTCCTGTTCTTTATCGGCATTCAGCTGCGTAATAGCGGACTCACACTTCGTCAGATCTTACTCAACAAGCACGGCATGGTTATCGCAATCACCATTATCATCACCTCAATGTTAGGTGGTGTAATCGCGGCTTACATACTAGATATCCCTCTGTTCAAAGCCTTAGCAATGTCTTCTGGGTTTGGTTGGTATTCTCTGGCTGGTATCTTAATGGGTGACGCCTTTGGCCCTGTCTATGGTGGCGCTTCTTTCATGCTCGAGCTGTTAAGAGAGTTAGTTGCCTTGGTACTGATTCCAGTGCTGATTCGCAGCTACCCATGCACTTCCATTGGTTATGCTGGTGCGACTGCGATGGACTTCACCTTACCGGTCATTCAAACAACAGGTGGCGTTCGATGTGTGCCTATCGCTATCGTCAGTGGCTTTATCCTCAGCTTGCTTGTTCCGATATTGATGTTGTTCTTTGTATCTCTTGCTAACTAGATCGCAGGAATAGCGTTTGTTTTAGATTAGAATGCAACTCGAATACCAATGCCCAAGACACCAATACAGTTACCGAAATAAAAAGACACTAAGTGTCATTGCTCAACAAATAACGATCACGGTAACCTGTAACGACAAAGTTATAAAAAGAATAAACTTACAAAAGGAACCACTATGAAACGCCTTTGCGTCGCATTACTGCTAGCTTCTACTTTCTCTTTTGCAGCAGATTCAATGTCTGAGACAAACCAGTGCCAAGCAAAAAAATATGATGCGTACATCGACGCTTCTTTGAATTGGTATGCCGACCTTGCTGCATTAACCTCTGAGCAATATCCAGAGCTAACAGAAGTGAGTGAGTGGTTCCTAGAAGGTCGTAAGCACCACTTTGAGCTTAACCGTGCTGCCGTTCACTACTACTTAGTAAACGACTCAAGCAAAGTGGCAACAGAGCAACCTGTAGAAGGTTGGCTGCAACTTGAGCAACACGACATTAAAACGCTATCAACACGTGATGATGAGCTTGGTAAAATCGCGAAAACAACGTTCGATGACCGCCAATCAACGCCTCACGCACAAAACTACGAACTACGTTCTGCCTTTGCAGAGCTGCTTAGTCACCCTAAGCAAATCGACTCAGCGCTGCAGCGTTACAACCAGTCGATCAGTAAACTTGAAGCGATTAAGTGTAAATAACCTCGCATTTAATATGCTTTTTTGAGAAGTTGGATTTCATAATTAAGACGGGACATTGTTCCCGTTTTCGTTTAGATTGTCCCGCTCGCGTCAATATTAGAAAAATAACTCGCTTGCTATGGTTACGGAACAAAAAACAGCAGATGTTAGCTTCGACAGTCTTCTACGTATCTTCACGGTACCTGAAGGCCCAGATTCAACACTCACTCAAATTGAAGACAAACTTTCACGAAACCTGAATCAATTCTTACGTGAACATATTGTGGCTGAAGAAAAGCCGCTGCGTGAAATTGAGAAAGATTTTTCAAATGCTCATATCCCAGAGCAGCCTGAGTTTGTTTCTGAACATACTGAGCATCTCCTCGATTCTCTTGTGTCTCATTCGGTTCACACGTCTTCGCCAAGTTTTATTGGCCACATGACCTCTGCGTTGCCGTACTTCCTGATGCCGCTTTCAAAAATCATGATTGCGTTGAATCAGAATCTAGTAAAAATCGAGACCTCAAAAGCGTTCACTCCCCTAGAACGTCAAGTTCTGGGCATGTTACATCGCCTGATTTATCAAGATAGTGACCAGTTTTATTCTCGTTGGATGCACAGCGCAAACCACTCTTTAGGTGCGTTTTGTTCTGGCGGTACCATCGCGAACATTACGGCGCTTTGGGTTGCACGTAACAATGCACTAAAAGCCCAAGGTTCGTTCAAAGGTGTGGAAAAAGAGGGCTTGTTTAAAGCCATGAAGCACTACGACTACGAAGGCCTTGCCATCTTAGTCTCTGAACGTGGCCACTACTCTCTGAAAAAAGCCGCGGATGTCCTGGGTATTGGTCAAGAAGGTCTAGTGTCTGTTAAAACAGATAACGACAACCGTATTTGTACTGATGATCTAAGACTCAAGATCGAGCAGCTCAAGCAGAACAAGATCAAACCTTTCGCCGTCATTGGTGTGGCTGGTACAACCGAAACCGGTAATATCGACCCGCTAAGAGACATTGCTGAGGTGTGTGCCGAATCCGATTGTCATTTCCACGTTGATGCAGCTTGGGGCGGTGCGACTCTGATGTCTAACAATCATCGTCACCTACTTGATGGTATTGAACTGGCGGATTCAGTCACGATTGATGCGCATAAACAGCTTTATATCCCTATGGGTGCGGGTATGGTTCTGTTTAAGAAGCCAGATGCGATGACTGCGATTGAACATCATGCTCAATACATTCTTCGTAAAGGCTCAAAAGATTTAGGCAGCCATACGTTAGAAGGTTCTCGTTCAGGTATGGCAATGCTGGTTTACGCCGCAATGCACATCATTAGCCGCCCAGGTTATGAACTGCTGATCGACCAAAGCATCAACAAAGCGCGCTACTTTGCCGACCTAATTAAAGATCAGAGCGACTTCGAGCTGGTTTCAGAACCTGAGCTTTGCCTACTGACTTATCGCTATGTCCCTGAGTCAGTCAAAGCGGCACTGCTTAAAGCTGAGCCTGAACATCGTGTCGAACTGAATGAGTTGCTCAATGAGCTGACTAAGTTTATTCAGAAGAAGCAGCGTGAAACAGGTAAGTCTTTCGTGTCACGTACACGCTTAAACCCTGAAGCATGGGTACATCAGCCAATCATCGTTTTCCGCGTGGTATTAGCAAACCCACTAACAGGCAATGATATTCTTTCGTCAGTGCTTGAAGAACAGCGTGAGATCTCTAAACTAGCACCAAACTTGATGGGCAAAATCAACAAACTGGTTACGCAAATCAACGCATAGTCATTCAATTTTAGTTGCATCAAATTGAAAATTTCTTTCTTTTTGATGTAACTAAGCTGTCAGTTCATACCCATTTTGCATTCTTTTTGCTCAAACTCTCTTCCAATTCTGTAGTTTTCTAAAATTTTGTTGAGGTTTGTCATATTCTTAAGCATTCATGCCCTGTTTTTGTATTAGTAAATAGTATGTTGGGTTTATACTGACTCTATGGTGCTAGTTAGCTTGATATCTATTTGACGCAGCAGTATTTACGAAACCGAATATACATCGGCTTTGTGTTTACTGATATTTGCTTCAGCCATACCCCCTGGTAAAAGATATTAACTAGCAAGTTGTTCTCTATACCCTTGTGAACACTATGAATACATTAGAAAAAATACAAAAAAACCTGGAAAATTTCAGCAAGTCTGAGCGCAAGGTAGCCGAAGTAATTATGGCTTCCCCTCAAACTGCAATTCATTCTAGCATTGCTACCTTAGCTAAAATGGCTGACGTGAGTGAGCCTACAGTTAACCGCTTCTGTCGTCGATTAGACACAAAGGGCTTCCCTGACTTCAAACTTCACCTAGCTCAAAGCTTGGCAAACGGTACACCTTACGTGAACCGTAATGTTGAAGAAGATGATGGTCCAGATGCTTATACGCATAAGATTTTCGAATCAACTATGGCTTGTCTAGACGTTGCTAAAAACAGTCTAGACGCGATGCAAGTAAACCGTGCTGTTGACTTGCTGACTCAAGCAAAACGCATTTCGTTCTTCGGACTGGGTGCCTCTTCTGCTGTCGCCAAAGATGCTCAAAACAAGTTTATTCGTTTTAATATCCCAATCACATGTTTCGAAGACATCGTGATGCAACGAATGAGCTGCATTAACTGCAGTGATAACGACGTTATTGTTCTTATCTCTCATACTGGCCGCACTAAAAGCCAAGTTGAGATTGCAAACTTAGCGCGTGAAAACGGTGCGACAGTTATTGCTATCACAGCAAAAGATTCTCCACTGGATAAAGCGAGCTCGTTGTCTATTTCTCTGGATGTTCCAGAAGACACTGACGTTTACATGCCAATGGCAAGTCGCGTTGTTCAGATGACGGTTATCGATGTGCTAGCGACAGGCTTTACGCTACGTCGTGGTTCTGGTTTCAGAGAGAACCTAAAGCGCGTCAAAGAGTCACTTCGTGATTCACGTTACGAGAAGTACTCTCAGTTCTAATCTGCTTAGTCATGAACTGAAAACAGATGACCAGAGAACAAGTTGAATTAAAAAACGGAGCCTAGAGCTCCGTTTTTATTTGTCTGTATAAAATGACTTATACAACGAACAAGTTTAAGACCGTTAGATAGTCCAACTATTGCCCTTCTCAACCACGCTGTTTTCGGACGCATAAGAATTGATAATGGTAAAGCTCGACTCGACAGCTGGCTCTTGCCCAATTTGATTCATTGAAGCTCCCTCATGATGCCCTTCTCTACAACTGCACTTCTCGCATACTTGCTTCAAAATATGCACGAGCCTCTCTTGGTTAAGCGGCAAAGGGTTTCCTTTAATCGCCACTGATTTGAGCGCGTCGGCAGACACCTCATCAAACTGGGCTTCACAGACACCAAATTCCAACAAGTTGGGTAACTTAAGCGTATCAAGCACTTCCGATAACCAAGAAATTGCCTCCTCTTCTATTGCTTCTACGTTACCTGTTACTATCTGAGCGATTCGCTGATAACGCGCTAGGATGTCGCTTCTTTGCTGCTCTTTTGCAACGGCTATGTTCTCCAACATCACAAACGGCGCTAAACGCGCGGTAATCACACTATGAGGCGCAGAAATCTTACCTCCTAGTGCGGAGGCTAAACCATGGGCTGCGCCAAGCTTGGCATTAGTTATCGCCATACCACCGAGCATAGAAGCGAAAGCAAGATCAGAACGCGCTTGAGGCTCATCATAAACACACGCTTTAACCACAGAACCACTCAACTTACGCAGCCCTTCTTCACAAATCATATCGGTTAACGGATTCGGTTCACCACACACGTAGGCTTCCATTAGATGAGTAAAGGCATCCATCGCACCTCGCCCAGATAGATATAGATTGGTTCCATGAGTTAGGGTTGGGTCGACAATCGCAACGTCGGCCAGCATGTCTGGGCTTCTCAGGCTGATTTTCACTTGGTCTTGGCCTGATTTCAGCACCGCGTTTTTAGTGACCTCGGCGCCGGTACTCGCTGTGGTTGGAATTGCGATAAACGGAAGTGGTTTGGTTTTAAGAGGAACATTACGCCCGACCACTTCAACATAGTCATATAAATTGCCTTGATTAGGTAAAACCGCAGCCAACGCTTTGCCCATATCGATGGCGCTACCGCCCCCCATGGCGACAACCATATCTGGCTTAAATCGACGAGCAGAAATAGCCGCCTCTTCAACCATTTTGATATTAGGTTCACCGGAAACGGCAATGTGCTGATAACGCATACTCTGCGCATCAAGATAGTCAGTAACAATTGAAGTGCGCTCTAATGTATTGCCTGTAACCAATAGCACGCTGTAGCCATATTGATTAAAGAGAGACAATGAAGCGGAAAGTGCTCCATCACCAAAGATGATCTTTGTAGATGTCATAAATTGAAACATGGTGCCTCCTGCGCCTATGACCGAACAAAACTGCGAACTCTTGGTTATTGGAATTTAGCCTTTATATAGTGCATCAGTATTAAGATGCCTCGTTCTGTATGCGCTTTTTTTGACGAGTTGCAACTTGTCGCATTAAAGATGGATTAATGTCGTATTCTTAGGGGTAATTCACACTCTTAAATTAAGGGTAATCAATCTGAATACCCATCAGAAATCAGCATGGATCCTTTTTGTGACCATTATTTGCTCTGATAGACAAAACCTATTGTATTAAGAGGTAATTCCATCTTTATTTCCCCATGGCATTGAGGCATAGTTGGTTTTATGAAATTTTGAGTGGCATTCACTAAAGAATAGTTAACATAATCGAGTTAACGAGCCTCATCCCGTATTTAGGAGAAATTAAATGTTTGTAGTTATTTTTGGTCGCCCTGCTTGCCCATTCTGTGTTCGTGCAAAAGAGCATGCTGAAACTCTTAAAGCTAAACGCGATGACTTCAACTACCGTTACGTTGACATCCACGCTGAAGGTATCAGCAAAGCTGATCTAGAGAAGACTGTTGGTAAACCTGTCGATACAGTTCCACAAATCTTCATCGACCAAGACCACATCGGCGGCTGCACAGAATTTGAAGCATACGCAAAAGAAAACCTAGGTCTTTTCGACTAAGCTAGGATTTCTCAAACGAGAATCAGGGCTAAAGCCTTAAACAGCTGACCCATTTAGGCGTTAGACTGTACGATTTATAGAAAGCCCGCTCACTGTAGCGGGCTTTTTTATGACCAGTTTTCATACGGAATAAGAATAAGGTCAAAATCAAGTAAATTAACAAAATATTGCTTATAATTTATTTATATTTAGATACAATTCACCTCTCAAACTTACCCTGTGTTCCACGCCAATTATTGAGCGACCACCGTGAATATCGACGTTGTTTTTCTGTTAGAACAAAACCCCATTCTCCTCATCTTTGTTGTTTTATCGATTGGATTAGCCATTGGTAAAATTCGTTTCGGTAGCCTCCAACTTGGTAATTCAATCGGTGTTTTGATTACTTCCCTTATCATGGGACATCTTGGCTTTTCTTTTAACGCAGATGCGCTCACCATTGGTTTCATGCTGTTCATCTACTGTGTTGGCATTGAAGCTGGACCAAACTTCTTCGGTATCTTCTTCAGAGATGGTAAGCACTACCTCATTCTGAGCCTTGTGGTACTTTCTACCGCAATTGCCCTAACCTATTTCAGTAGTCATTACCTTGGCCTAGGCTTTGGTTTATCTGCAGGCATGATGGCAGGTGCCTTAACAGCAACGCCGATATTGGTAGGTGCTCAAGATGCTCTGAATTCTGGGCTTGCAGAATTACCAAGAAACATGGACTTGAGCCTGATTATCGAAAACCTTTCAGTCGGTTACGCGATGGCTTACTTGGTTGGCTTAATCAGTATGATTATGTTTGCTCGCTTGATTCCAAAACTTCAAAAAGTGAACCTACACGACTCGGCAGAGCAAATCGCCCAAGAACGTGGGTTAGGCGCTTCAGGTCAGCGTAAGGTTTACTTGCCCATTATTCGTGCTTATCGAGTGGGACCAGAGCTCATCTCTTGGACTGACGGTAAGAATCTGCGTGAACTGGGCATCTATCGCCAAACAGGCTGTTACATCGAGCGTATTCGACGTAATGGTATTCTTGCCCATCCAGATGGTGATGCAATTCTGCAAGAAGGCGATGAGATCGCATTGGTTGGTTTCCCAGATAGCCACGCTCGTCTAGACCCAAGCTTCCGTAACGGTAAAGAAGTTTTCGACCGTAACCTTCTCGATCTGCGTATCGTGGAAGAAGAGATCGTCGTTAAGAGTGACAGTATCGCAGGTAAGCGCCTATCAGACTTAAACCTGTCTGAATACGGCTGTTTCCTTAACCGCGTAGTACGTGCTCAGATTGAAATGCCGATGGACTTAAACATCGTGCTTTCTAAAGGTGACGTCCTACAGGTGAGTGGTGAAAAGAGTCGAGTGCACGGCCTAGCTGAGAAAATTGGTTTCATCTCAATCCACAGCCAAATGGCGGATTTGATGGCCTTCTGTAGCTTCTTCATTTTGGGTATTTTGTTTGGTTTGATCACCATGACATTCGGTCAGGTATCGTTTGGGCTAGGTAACGCGGTTGGCCTGCTTCTATCGGGCATCATGCTTGGTTTCCTACGAGCGAACCACCCTACTTTCGGTTATGTGCCTCAAGGTGCTCTGAACATGGTCAAAGACCTCGGTTTGATGTTCTTTATGGTCGGTATCGGCTTGAGCGCCGGTGGTAAGATATTTGAGCACTTAACCCAAGTTGGCCCACAGGTAATAGGTATTGCCCTAGTAGTGAGTGTGCTGCCAGTATTCTTCGCTTACTTGGTTGGCGCTTACGTATTGAAGATGAACCGAGCTTTGTTGTTCGGTGCAATCATTGGCGCGCGAACTTGCGCTCCAGCGATGGACATCGTAAATGACCACGCTCGCTCAACGATTCCGGCTCTGGGTTATGCGGGTACTTATGCGATAGCCAATATATTGATGACCTTAGCAGGTACTTTCATCATCATAATTAGCTAGCATCTGCTGCATTAAAAGCAGCCAAGCTTAGATATTTCAAATGCACTAATTCACTTTGGGTTAGTGCATTTTTTATAACCTGTTTTAAGCGGTTCAAGCCTTCTTCCCCACTCCTGCTCTTAACTCTCTTCATCCCTTATTTCTACTCTTGTCCCCCTTCGAATCGCGGTAGCCGTATCCGCTCTTAAATCTCTTCGCATCCCGCCACTCGAATCCCATATCTGCTCTTAATCTCTTGAACCAAATAGCAGACAAAAAAATAGGCGCTCAATGAGCGCCTATTTCGTTTAGATTCGATAACTTGAATTAGATGTCAGCTACATCAAATTCAACAGCTGGGTTAACGTCAGCTTCGTAATCAACACCTTCAACACCGAAACCAAATAGCTTCAAGAACTCTTCTTTGTACTCTACGTAGTCAGTCAGTTCTTTTAGGTTCTCAGTTGTGATTTGAGGCCATAGGTTACGACAGTGATCTTGAATGTCTTCGCGAAGCTCAAGGTCATCTAGACGTAGACGGTTCACTTCATCCACTTCTGGCGCGCTGCCGTCTTCTTTGTATAGACGTTGGCTGAACATACGGAAGATCTGTTCCATACAACCTTCGTGAATACCTTCTTCACGCATCTTCTTGAACACCATAGCGATGTAAAGAGGCATTACAGGGATTGCAGAACTTGCTTGAGTCACTACAGACTTAAGAACAGCAACGTTTGCAGTACCGCCAGTTTGGCCTAGCTTCTCGTTCAGCGCTGTCGCTGCACGGTCTAGATCCATCTTAGCTTTACCTAGTGCGCCATCCCAGTAGATTGGCCACGTTAGTTCAGTACCGATGTAGCTGTAAGCAACCGTCTTACAACCGTCCGCTAGAACACCAGCTTCAGAAAGAGCATTGATCCAAAGTTCCCAATCTTCACCGCCCATTACAGTAACAGTGTCTTTGATCTCTTCTTCAGTTGCAGGCTCTACGCTTGCTTCGATGATTGTGTCTTTGTTCGTATCAACCGCAGTTGACGTGTACGTTTCACCGATAGGCTTTAGAGATGAACGAATTACTTCGCCAGTCTCTGGCATTTTACGCACTGGAGACGCCAGTGAGTATACAACCATATCGATTTGGCCTAGATCTTCTTTGATCAGGTCAATTGTTTTCTGTTTCGCCTCGTTAGAGAAAGCATCGCCGTTCAGGCTTTTTGAATATAGGCCTTCTTCTTTAGCAAACTTGTCGAACGCTGCTGAGTTGTAGAAACCAGCTGTGCCAGGCTTTTTCTCAGTACCGGCTTTCTCAAAGAAAACACCGATAGTTGAAGCGCCGCCACCAAATGCAGCCGCAATACGTGAAGACAAGCCGTAGCCACTTGAAGAGCCAACAACTAGTACACGTTTAGGTGCGTTTGCGATTGGGCCTTGAGCTTTTGTGTAAGCAATTTGTTCTTTTACATTAGCTTCACAACCGACTGGATGTGTTGTAGTACAGATGAATCCGCGAATTCGAGGTTTGATGATCATATTCAACTTCCTTAAAAAATCAGGTTAAGGATAAAAGTTTCGTACGCAAATGGCATCTAATTTCTGTAAAAATGTGGCGAAAATGCAAGTGGTTGGAGCACTCAGTGAATATTTGCTGACTAAGTCACCATTTGTTAACGCCTCTATTGCAACTTCTACGACAAAAACAAAAAAAGGCACCTAATAAGGTGCCTTTTGTCATTTCTTTATCTAAGCAACGCTATTTAGCTTAGGTTTTAACTCTTTTCGCGTCAAAGTTTCACTGTAATCATGACTGAAGTGGTCAACTTGAATCGCTGCGTAGCGAAGTTTGTCTGCTGCAATGATTTGGTCAACTTCGTCTTGAGTAAGAACATCTGCCGCCAGTGCTTGAGCAAGTTTATCTTGCAATAGACCTTTACGAGCCACTTTGCCCTCTTTCACTGCTTTGAAGATCTTACGTTCGAGAGGCTTGATGCTGTACATCGCATTGAACGCATTCTCCATTAGGCCAACACTATCCTCTTCTTCTTTGCCTATGTAGCAAAGGTGAGTTAGACGTTCACGGTGTGCACCCGGAGTCATCAAGCTTTCTGCCAGTTGTACCGTTAGATTATCACTTGGTTTTTCAAAGTGGTTACCGACAGGGAAAACTAGACCTTTAAGTACTTTACCTACCATCTTGTTCGGGAAGTTTCTGTACGCTTCTTGTAGCGATTTAGCCGCGTTATGGAAACAGTGTTGAACCGCGTAGTGTACGTAGTCTAGGTCAGCTTGTTGACGACCTTCATCTTCATACTTCTTAAGCGCTGCAGACGCCATGTATAGGTAACTTAGACCATCACCTAGACGTGCAGAGATAAGCTCTTTACGTTTCAGTTCGCCACCTAGTGTAAGCATTGCGAAATCCGCACTCACTGCAAGCGCACGGCTCAAGCGAGTTAAGTCTTGGTAGTAAGGCTTCGTTGGACCGCTCATATCCGCTTTAATGAACTTAGAGCCTGTCAATGCCGCACCGAACGCACCAAACGTGTTCTTAGTTGCGTGAGAGATATGCTTGAACAACAAGTTATCGAAATCCTTCGCACCTTGCTTCTCATCTGGGTTTGCTGCCGCTTCCATTTCGCTTAGCACGTATGGGTGACAACGTGTCGCACCTTGACCGAAGATCATCAGGTTGCGAGTTAAGATGTTCGCACCTTCTACTGTGATAGCAACTGGAATACCTAGGTAAGGCGCAGCTAAGTAGTTCATTGGACCATCTTGAATTGCACGACCAGAGTGGATATCCATTGAATCATTCAGGATAGTACGCGCCATTTCTGTCATGTGATATTTCGCGATAGCCGTAACGATACCCGGCTTCTCTTTCATATCGAGTGAAGTAGTTGTTAGTGTACGAGTCGCTTCTAGTAGATACGTTAAGCCACCAATACGACCTAAACTCTCTGCAACTCCTTCAAACTTACCAATCGACATACCGAACTGCTTACGAACATAAGCGTATGCGCCAGTCGTTTTCGCCGTTAGGTGGCCCATCGCCGTGCCAAGTGCGGGTAATGAGATACCACGACCTGCAGACAGACATTCCACCAGCATACGCCAGCCTTTACCTGCGTAATCGGCACCACCGATTAACCATTCCATAGGAATAAATACATCGTGACCGCGTGTTGGACCATTCATAAACGCAAGACCAAGTGGGTCATGACGCTCACCAATCACAACACCTTCGTGGTCAGCCGGGATTAGCGCACAAGTGATGCCAATGTCTTCTTTGTCACCCAGTAGCTTTTCTGGATCGTGCAGTTTGAAAGCCAGACCAAGTACCGTCGCCACTGGTGCTAGTGTAATGTAGCGTTTGTTCCAGTTAAGCTTGATACCTAGCGTCTCTTTACCTTCGTGCATGCCCATGCACACAGTACCGACATCAGGGATACCACCCGCATCAGAACCCGCTTCTGGGCCTGTTAGTGCGAAACATGGGATATCTGTACCGTCAGCAAGACGAGGTAGCCAGTAGTCTTTTTGGTCTTGAGTGCCGTAGTGAGACAGCAGCTCACCAGGACCAAGAGAGTTTGGAACCATTACTGAAACCGCAGTACTGATACTGCGAGTCGCAATCTTAGTTACGATAGTTGAGTTAGCGTGTGCTGAGAATTCACGACCGCCATACTCTTTCGCAATAATTAGCGAAAAGAAACGCTCTTTGCGTAAGAAGTTCCACACCTCTTCAGGAAGGTCTCGATCTTCTTTTACAATTTGGTGGTCATCAAGCATAGCGAGCAAGGTTTCAAGCTCATTATCCATGAACGATTGCTCTTCTGCTGTCAGCTGAGGTTTTGGGTATTGATGCAGCTTAGTGAAATCTGGTTTACCAGAAAACAGCTCTCCGTCCCACCACACGCTACCCGCTTCCATCGCTTCTTTCTCGGTGCTAGATAGTGGTGGTAGTACTTTTTTAAAGAGTTTAAAAGCTGGGTCACTTACCCATTTTTGTCTTAGAGAGCTCATAGTTCAGATCCTTTTGTTCACTATATTGGTTGTGAATGTTTCGCTTTTTATTGTTTTATTCTTCTGCTGACATGCCAGCGGCTAAATATGGAATAAGAATATCGACCACTGCCTTAGCATCTATCTTTCTGTCATAGTCATTCTCTGCAATTTCTACCAGAGCCTGACTTGATGCCATGGTGAATACACAAGTCCCTAGGGTGAAGTGTAATCGCCAAAATAACTGTTCTTGAGTGAGGTTCGGATTCGCCTTCATTACAGATGTCGTAAACAAAGAAAGTACTTCGCTATAACGGGTAGTAATGAACCAACGCAAGTGTCCTTGCACATCTGTATAGCCTCTGCCGATAAGTAACATGAACCGGCTTGTACCATTTGGCCTAACATCATTAAGTGCTCTTAGTGGCTGTCTCAGAGACTCAAACACGTCACTCATAGAATACGTTTCGTTCAAGTTTAAGTTCACTAATGCATCTTGCAGTGTTGGCATAAATGCTTCTAAGTAACGATTGAGTACCGCACGAACCAGAGTCTTCTTATCGCCAAAGTGATAGTTCACTGAAGCTAAGTTGACATTCGCTTTACTCGTAATCGTGCGTAAAGAGGTGTCATTAAAACCGTGCTCAGCAAATAAGCCTTCAGCCACATCTAAGATTTTGTCTTTGGTTGTACTTCTTGGTGCCATTTCAATCACTCGTATTAAACAACTGTTTGAAATATACGCTTAGTACATTTATTTAACAAGCAAGCAACATCACATTTTCACAAATTGGTCGTACCAGTTAATAAAGCTCAGCACTAAACGATTGAATCGCTGTGTGTTTATAAAAAAAGAAAAAAATAATGAATTTTCTTGGAACTGAAATGGAAATGGAGAGTCCTAAATTAGGTAGAAAACAGCGTATTTAGAAGTTTAACAGGCCGTCAAACTTGTTCTTCTCACTGCTTTCTTAATTACTGCATTTTCCTTATTAACTCCTATACTTGTATCCGCCCAAACCACGTTGGTTTGGGCTTTTTTTTGGTTCATCGCGGATTAGCGGGAACTAAAAACAAAAACGGTAGTAAGTGATATG
>NZ_JBFSVE010000078.1:0-16794 GCF_041467715.1 Vibrio sp. 10N.247.311.14 | reverse complement strand
AGATGATCTGATCGTAGCTTTAAGCATTAGTTCCCTGATTTAGGAAACAAAGCCTTTGTTACTCGTCGGTATAACCGTGTTACGCGGAGCAAGTCGATCTTTTCTCGTAATATCAATCATCATTAGCTCCCTTGGCATTAGCTTCTTCCTTTATAGCGCCCTAATTGCGCCTTCTGTAACTTCTAGGATCGAGGCTCGAAGTATTCTCGTTGTGACGATATGTATCTTAGCCCTCTGTGCAAACTATTCAGGGGAAAAGCACGATAACAGAGAAGCAAAGTGTCTGTTGAATCTGACCCTGTTTATCAACATTCTCTATATGGCAATTAGGGGCGTACTTGCTCATACCAAAGGAACGAATTCGAACTATTACCTGATATCAGATATTCATAAATTGTCTTTCGTTATCATGACAATCACAATTGTTAGCCTCGCATTTTCAGTGTTTTGGATCTTAACTGATCGTTTGTTTAAGCAGACCTATCGTTCATCGATCACTGATGAACAAACCGGCCTTTATAACCGTAGAGGCCTAGCAGAACTGATACCCAAGCTTGTTCAACCAGGCCGAGAGAGTGACATTTCTGTACTGATTGCCGACCTAGATCACTTCAAAAAAATTAATGATACCTATGGTCATGACAAGGGAGATGATGTGATTAAGTACTTTGGTCAAATTCTTGAAGATACATGCCGCACAAGCGATTTCTGTTTTCGCTATGGTGGAGAAGAGTTTGTTGTCATGCTACCTAGAGCGAATAAAGTTCAAGCAATGCAGATAGCTGAAAGAATAAGAAACCACGCAAAACACAACTCCAATCAAGAGCTCTCTTCTGGCACGTATACTGTCAGCATTGGAGTGACTCAAGCCCTCATAAACGATGACTGGAATTCATTAATTAAAAGAGCGGATAACGCCCTCTACGACGCAAAATCTCAAGGGCGCGATTGCATTGTTGAGCGTTAAGGCGAGTTGTAAAACAGTGTAAATACTCTTCCATCACAAAACATGTTGGCTAAGATTCAAGAGGTTAAACACACACAACCAGTAAGGTTAGCAAGGATGCGCTTTTTCGGTTTGTTTTAGCGATAGCATTATTGGCGTAACTCCCTTAAAGCGACTCTAGAACTTCCCGCCATTTACCCATTCTGCTTTTGGTGGCACGGGCTCTTGGTTTACCCATATCTCTTTAATTTGACCTCCCTCAACTCGGAATAGATCAAAACGCGCAACCTCGAGACCATTATCAATAACTCGGCTGTAAGCTGCTACGAAGTTACCTTGACCGACAATCTTGAACACTTGGTCATAGCCACCAATATAGCTATCTAAAGGGCTCACATCTGAGGCTTGATAAACGGCTAGCTCTTCGTGCTGGAGATACTTTGATAGCTTGTCTTTCTGCCCTAGTACCATGACATCACATAAAAAATCACGGATAAGGTTCTTATTCTCCTCTGTTTTATCTAAGTCAGTATGATTGATTGGCCCTTGCAGTCGACCTTCCCCTTCCGTCGGTTGAGCTTCGAAGGCAGAAATCACATCCCAATGTTCAATAATTTTATCGTCATTATCGGTATCGAATAGATCCGTAGTCACCCACTTATATTCGCCATTATTAATATCTTGGAATGCTTGAACAAACACGAATTGGCCATCGACGATTGAACGTATGATCTTTATGTCTCTAACAGGGCAGCGTTTTAAGAACGGTTCGAAGAACTCAACAAAACCATCAATACCGTTGCGAACCCCAGTGCTATGTTGAGTATAACGTTGACCGGTGTACTTCGTTACCGCCTCTAATGCATGACCATCTCGGATACCTTCCATATACAGATTAGTCGCATTCGCTAGCTTATTGCTCATAGATAGTTTCTCCAAACTTAATAGTGCCAAAGTACGTTATTTGGCTCGTACACTGAAACTCAGAACTAGATTGTCTCAGGTGTCCTTTTAACTGTCGGATTGTTGAATAGGCTCTTCGCGTCGCTATTCAAAACCAAGTTAAGCTCGATATACGTCTACAGCATATCGAGCCTTTACAACCTAATTGGTCACTGTGGTTACTGTTTGGCGTGATAAGCTTTAGATACTGCGTAGCTATCCTCAAACCAATTCCAACTCTTCACTTTGCCATCTTCAACCTGAACTCGAACCGCCCAGCTGAATTTACCCGTGTCTACACCAGATTCATTCGCAATGGCACTCATGCTGCCCATGAATACTGCTTGGTCGCCGTTTACAAAACTATAGTCTGTTGACCAGCTTGTGACTTTCAAACCTGCGCCAAATAGAGGAAAGAAAGTGTTGAGCACTTTTTCTTTTGACTCCCAGTTACCGATCCAAGGGATGTCGGCGTCACCTTCGTTGTGCCAGACAAAATCATCGGCCATTAATGACTCGAGTTTTGCCATATCACCTGAGCCTGCCGCCCATAAGAATGCTTGAGCCGTTTCTAGTGTCTTTGCTGAATCGACTACTTTTGTTTCATCTGCAAGGGCTGGAGTGAATTGAAAGAAAGCCAGAAGACTCGCTAGACCGATAAGTAGATTTTTCTTTAACATTTTCTTTCTCCTGATTGTCAATTTTGAAGCTCAATGCGAGGGAGATTAAAAGTGCCATCAGTGCATGCTTTGAACTTCAGTTCTGTTTGTTGCCTTGTTGAGATAACTATAGCTGTGCTAAATTTTTGGTAAACTCACTAATTGAACACGTTGGATATGCGCAAATGCACAACATAAGATGGGATGACCTGCAATATGTTCTAACAGTGGCGAATGAAGGATCCCTGTCGGCCGCGGCAAGAGCACTTGGTGTAAACCACAGCACCGTTTTACGTCGTATTGACACCTTTGAGTATCGTCACAAATTACGAATTTTCCATAAACTTCCTACCGGATACAAACTAACGGTTGAAGGGCAAAAGCTTCTGGAGTCAGCTCTCGCTATCGAATCCACAGTAAGAGAATTGGAGCACAAGGTTTTTGGACAGGAATTGAAGCTAGAAGGTACACTAAGAATAACGACGACCGATGCGTTATCTCGCCTCATTCTGGGTACTCATTTGGCTGCTTTTCATCGGCTTTATCCAAAAATTCAGTTAGAACTCAGCCTCACATCTCGTCAATTGGATATTTCACACCTAGATGCAGATATCGCGATTCGCCCGGCAAATGAGTTGCCAGCCCATTTAGTTGGGACCAAGTTAAGTAAAATTGCCTTTGGTGTTTACGGATCGCCAGAATATATAAATGGCCTTAAGAGTAAGCACCCCTTAAAGTCTGCATCTTGGTTAATGATGCATAGAGGCAGTGCTTCGCTACAGGTTTCTGAACTGATTTCGGAAGACAAAATTGTCATGAAAGCCGACTCTTTTGAGCCCCTGATCATCGCGGCTGAAAATCAGATGGGGTTAGCCTACTTACCCTGCTTTTTAGGTAACAGTAAGGGAACTCTGCAAAGAGTAGATATGGAAGTGATGCACCAAAATACAGACCTATGGATGATGACTCATAAAGATTTAGAAGATTCAGCCAAAGTAAAAGCATTTTTTAATTTTATGAAAGGCGCAATCAAATCAGACCATAATCGGTTGGCCGGATTTGATTATTAGCGAACGAGTGCCGGCTCTTCACCATTAGGCTTACGAACAAAATGACACAAAGCCCACAGCACAAACAAAGTCACAGTCAGCTCCCAAGTGCGTAGGAAGGTACTTTCCAACCCTAAATTGCTACTGGTCATGTACAACTGAATCGGCAGCATAGTCGCAAATAACGCATCGGCATGAATGTCTCTGGCTGAACCTTTCGCTTTGGCCATTGATGCGGTGATCATAAAGGCAAATAAACCCAACACTATGGTGTAGTAACCGAATGTAGATTGATGCCCTGCCATCAACAAGGTGAACACCACGGCGAATGCACAGCCGCCCACTTGAGTTTGAAAACGGCGGTCAACCACGTCGATAAAGCTTTTGTGTGTGGTGTGGTTTGGGTTGCAGCAGCAATCACTGGCACCATGCAGAACGTTGCAGAGATAATGTCGACAATCATCAAGAATGCCAAACCAAGACCAATCAACGCGAGTGAAATTGCTCTGCTCTCAAATGTGACAGGCTGTTCTTTAAATACAGGAGGCTTGTTTCCTTGCTCAACAGGGAACAGAGCCACCATGGTTTTTGCTACTACCATGGTAATCAACATGGATACCAAAATTTCATGAATACGCATCGGCATATCCATGGTGGTATGCTGAGCAAACACCACAATCAAAATCCAGTTGAAGGTTGGCATCAACATTTTACCTTTCTTCGCTGGCGTAGTGGCTCGACGACGCATAAAGTCGAAGAAGAACAGGCTGATGGTCCACACCACAAACGGATGCTGTGAAAATACCTCAGTCACCACCAACGCTGTACTTGCTGCCATTTTGCTGAATCAGAGTCACGCGCTTGATGCAGTTCGGCTTTCGCTTGTGCCACTTTCAATTGGTAGCTACTGGCATCGATAGCAAATAATGGCTGACCTTTTTCAACCAACTCGCCATTACTAACCATGACGTCGGTAATTACGCGGGACACTTCTGGCGCAATGGTCGCTACGTTACGATACAAAGTCGCTTGAGTGGTGAAGGGGGAAACATTATCTGAGGTGACTAAAAAAGCGGAGAACAATGCTGCCGCTGAAAAAACAGTGTAAATCGCGTATCTATAAAAGTTTTCGTTCATGCTTGTACCTAGTTTTCATTCGTTATAAAGCGCCGCGCTCACGGCTTATTCGATTCTCTTTTCTACGAAAACTAGGTTATAACCATTCACAAATGGAAAACAGAGCCAATAAAATAAGTGAGGATTCCACATTTGGAAAGGTTGATGATTTGTACCGATTTCGCTCAATGGTTGAACGAAAAGGTCAGATAAGGGTGTATTGAAACGTTCGTATTCAGTTCCTCCCCTTTCCTTCCCAGCGTTCAATAAGAGATTGAAGAAGTAAGACCACCCGACTTCATTCCATTGGATTGCTTAATTTTCGCTAGCTTCTTATGGTTAAAATGCCTATTGTACAAACCATAAAATTATAAAGACTCGCGGCCTTTGCCACAGAGACTCTCCATTTAAAGCGAAAAGACTTACTATGAATTTTGATATCAATGCACTGAAACACCACCAACTGGTCGAAGATGGTCAATTAGAAGGGTGTTACATTCATCAGCCTGTGCAAGGCAGTCAACCAGATGACAAAGCCGTTTTAGAAGAGCGTCAAGCGCTAGAAAGCCGAGGATATAAGGTGGTTCAGGTTAAAGCGAAAGGCGGAACAACTACGTTTGCCGAAGCTATGCAAGAGCTTGCGAAAAAGACAGGCCACCAGCCAAAATAGTAAGTGACTTGGTAAACCAATATGATCATCGAGAAAGCACCCTACCGACTATTGAGTCAGCTGGGTGCTTTTTTATTGACGGCCTTTAACTGACTAATCTTGTTAACTGACCTAAGTTACTGACTCAGCTGACTGAACTTCGGCAAGCTTTTCACAAACTTCTGGTGTACATCCATATAAGTTTGCATATAGATTTCATCGATATTGTCACCACTCGGGAAGCTGGATGAGAAATCTACGTGGTTGCGGTCAATCGACAATTTAGCCGCCTCGACAATATGAGCAATGAACATTCGAGGATCTTCCAAGCCGATAGAGATACGCATTGTCGTCGGTTTGATACCGGCTTCATTGAGCGCTTCATCACTGAGTTCTGAGTGCGTAGTCAGTGCTGGACACAGCGCCACTGTATTGGTTTGCCCTAAACTTACTTGCATGCCGATAGCGGGCTCAAGCATGTCGAAGAACTGTTTGAAGCCATCTCGATTGATTGGCGCACGGTCGCCATTGCCTTCCATATCGATAGTGAAAAGCGCCGCTGGTAGCCCCAAGTACATGTTGTTCTGGCAGTGTTCATAGTTATCACTATCTGGCAAAGCAGGACACGACACATTGATGTCTGGGTGAGCATCAAAGATCTTCGCGAGAGTCAGTGTATTAATCGTTTTTTGCACCACTCGCATCTCATACGTTTTCATACCATTGAGCACTTCAAACGCTTTATCTGCATCTAGGAATGCACCCTTAATGTAGTACACATTCCAAAACAGCGTTTCGTTCCATAGGATTTTGGCCTCATCACCGTTGGGCTTGGTGAAAGTGACCTCCTCTCCTTTTGGCACAAACATAGTCTCATTGCGACCAATCACAACCCCAGCAGTTGTGGTGCCAGAACCCGCCAGTTCTTTGGTGTAGGAGTGAATCACATAATCTGGTCTTTCCATCACATCGTCACGTTTTAGTACTGGGTGCAACAATGGTGTACCCACTGTTGAGTCAACAATCACATCCCAACCACGAGAGTGACCAGCTTTACTGATGCTAGCAACATCCAACACGTATCCATGCGGGTTACACGGTGACTCTAGGTAAACGTAGATTTTCTTACCTGCAGCGATGCGATCTGCGTATTTATCAGCAACCTCATCAAGGCGCGTCGCAAACTCATCACCGGAGTAACCATCCACCCACTCTACCGCGACATTCAGATTAGAAGGTTTTCCAAACCAATCTTCCAACAGCTGGTAAGAACCACCGTAGATATTGCGTGAAGCCAAAACAATGTCTTCATGCCCGAGCAAGTGGCTCAACAACCCATCAATAGCCGCCATACCCGAGTTAAAGTTCCATGCGAGGTATTCGTTGGCTCTAGAGCCTGCCTCGATATCAACCATATGGTTAGCCAGTGAAATCGATGTAGGGTTAAGCAGTCGAGAATATATATCGTGCAACGGCTCTTTACCGTTAAACGCATCTTCAATCCATTCTGTACACGCAAACAAATAGGTCGCGGTACGTGTAATCACAGGGCTTGCAGAAAATATAGCAGCGACATTATCGAAAATTGGATACGCACCTTTAGACGCAAAATTACCATTATTGGTGGCAATAGACTGGTAAGTGGCGCGCATTGGGTTTTGCAGATTATCGAGGATCTTAGCGATCTGGAATGACAAAAAACGTTTGGCGTTAAACCAAGCGATTCGGTCACTTTTATCGAGCTCTGAAAGTCCATCAACCGTCAATGCCCAAAGATCGTGTGTCTTGGTATTGGCTTGGTACAGTGTCGTCGCCAGTTCAATCAGCGTGATGCCGTAATCGCTATTTGGGTCGATACCAAAATGCTTTGCTTGCTCAACGGCAAGAGCTTCTGCTTGTTCGTGTTTGGTGGTTTTACGCAGCGGGCTAAGTTGAGTTGAAGTATTCATAATTCCTAAGTCATTCCATGCTTGTTGTTCCTTCTTTAATTTTAGTTTTGGGCAGATGTTAAAAATTGCTATTTGCGAAGTAAGACATACACTTTGAGCAATAATATTGCCAAACTAAATTCAATATTGATGGATTATGCCAATGGACGAGATCGACAAGAAAATACTGGCTGAACTGCAAAACAACGCTCGGCTGTCTAATCAAGAGTTGGCCGATCGAGTAGCACTGTCGCCCTCTCCTTGCTTACGCCGAGTTCGAGCATTAGAGAAACAAGGGATAATTCGTGGTTACCACGCCAGTGTCGACCAAGAAGCGTGTGGCCTGCCAGTCAATGTGTTTGTGTTGGTGAAACTTGAAAAGCCGACAGAAGAGAACATGCGAGACTTTGAGCAGCACATTGAAGTGATTGACGAGGTGTTAGAGTGTTTTCTGATGACGGGCAATCACGACTACCTATTGCATGTAGTCAGTGAATCGCTAAAAAGCTACGAGCAGTTCATCCGTAAACAACTAACTCGCCTGCCTAATATTGCTTCTATTGAATCCAGCTTCGCCTTCGGTCAGGTAAAAACTAAGACCAAGTTGCCAGTGAGGTAATTAGAAACGACTTAATTTGTCTGTGCTGAAGGCATTGGATAATCATCTCCAATCATACAGATAAGAGCGCCACCAAAAGCTTTTTCGTAACGTATTTTTCCTGTCGCATCTGAGCTTTCTATACTCGAACTGCCGTCCACAATCTTATTAATTTCTTGTGCGACTTTTGTTGGTACCAACCAGATACAAGCTGCAACAGAGCAAGTGGATGATGACGATTCGCAACCTGTCTCGGAGCTTCCTCTTATCCAAAGACTATCCTTTTCCTTAAGCAGTAATTGCGTTGCTATGTAATCTGGGTGGTCGATGTACTGATCGCCACCTATCCATGTATCTTCATAAGGTAGGTACGGCCCTTTCCATGTGGATAAGCCCGGATTTACAATTAAGTGATTGATGTTTAAGTAGCCGAAGTTCGTATCGGTATCGGAAGCAATAGGAGGCAGAGAGCCATTATCACGAGAATATTGCTCAGCGGCATCCAAAACAGTATTCAGTTGGCCGATTAGAAATTTTGCCTCGTCGACACGGGACATACGGTTCCCGAACTGGTTGTAGATAAAAAAACGTTACAAGTTTCCATTTTTTTATCTGACGCAGAAGTTTCAACATCTATTTTATCTCTCATCAAGAAGGTTCTGATAACGCTAAGGTCGTCCCTATGAGAAAGATTATACCAGAGTAAAATCAAGCGTTTTGCATTGAAACTTACTTGTCCATGTCTGCGGAAAATAAGCCTAGCTCTAATGTGCCCAACTTCGATTTAGAGCCTCCCTAAAAACAAACAATCATCACACCCGACTTCACTGACCTAACCCTCAAATCAACCTTGTATTGAATTGCTCCGTAAAACAAACCAAAGCGATGGAAATCGATTCGAAGTGATCGTTTTATCGGACTGTCATCTAATTTTTGTACTTTGATATAACAAATAGCTCAAAAATTATTGAGCGATCGTTCAATTATATCAAATTTTCCACTATAGTTGATTGGTCAAACAACTCACAACAAGGAAAAGTTATGAATCCAAATACCGAATCTCAATCAGCCCCAACTCGATCTATCCCTCAAGAAGCATTTGATTGGTACGACGAATATGCACACGGCCTGATTGATCGCAGAGAGTTTATGACTCGTCTATCTGGGCTAGCTGTACTTGGCTTAACCATGACGACGCTAACTTCTGCACTGATTCCTAATTATGCGCAGGCAGAGCAAGTCTCTTTCAATGACCCTTCCATCAAAGCAACCTACGAGAAGTTTCCTTCACCTAAAGGACACGGCGAAGGCTATGGTTACTTGGTTGTACCCAAAGAGTTAGAGGGCAATGCGCCTGTTGTATTGGTCATTCATGAAAATAGAGGCCTCAATCCATACATAAAGGATGTGGCAAGACGACTCGCAGCGGCGGGGTTTATTGCGTTTGCACCTGATGCACTCTATTCGCTTGGCGGGTATCCAGGTAATGATGATGAAGGTCGAACGATGCAGAAGTCGCTATCAAAAGAGAAAATCGAAGAAGACTTTATCGCAGCGGCAAACTTCTTGAAGTCCCATGAAAAAAGTAACGGTAAGCTAGGCGCAGTCGGTTTCTGCTTCGGTGGCTATATCGTGAATATGTTGGCCGCTGTCATGCCAGAGCAACTCGATGCAGGCGTTCCATTTTATGGTACTCCTGCCGCACCAGATTTAAGAAAAAATGTAAAAGGCCCCTTGCTCATCCAATTTGCGGGAATCGATAAACGCGTGAATGCGACTTGGCCAGATTATGAAGCCGAACTCAAAGAGAACGAAGCAGACTACACAGCTTACATCTATGACGGCGTGAACCATGGCTTCCATAACGATTCAACTGGCCGCTATGCTGAAGAAGAAGCAGAGTTAGCTTGGAAACGTACACTTGAGTTCTTTAACCAAAAGCTTTCTTAATAGTTAGCTTTACTGAACCCGTTTTCTTTAGATTCCGAGTGACTGCCCTATTCCCTACAAAACCCAAAAGGCCTCGCACTCGCGAGGCCTTTGTTGGTCGGTAATCAGTTCCTCCCTTTCCCATTACCAACAATAGGTTTGAGATGTAAACCAAGGGGGTTAGAAGGGGATTGTCGGTCGAGTCTCACGTACAGAAGCCTCGTTGATTCACTGACTTAACCGCTCATCAATGTAACTTCGCTTCAAACAAACCTATTGACCCGATCGCGCAAATAGATAATATAGATAGCTAGACGTCTACATGTCTTTTATTTATTAAATGGAGTTATCATGAACAGCTACAAAAAAATCACAGCATCCCTGTTGGCATTAGCTTTCGTATTCGGTGTAACAGGATGTGGAAAAAAAGACGAGGCTGTCATCAAGATTGGGGCGACAGTTGGCCCACATGCACAAGTTGTACAAGCTGTTGCCAAAGAAGCAGCAAAGCAAGGGATAAACATTGAACTCGTCGAGTTCTCAGACTATATCACCCCTAACGCAGCATTAGATGATGGAAGTATCCAACTGAACAGTTACCAGCATCAGCCATTCCTCGATAACTTTAATGCCAATCACGATAGCCAGTTAGTTTCTATCGGACGTTCAATTTTGATGCGTATGGGCGTTTACTCGAACAAGTACACTTCGCTTGATTCTATTCCCGAAAACGCTCGAATCGCGATTCCAAACGATCCAACGAATGGCGGGCGTGGACTATTACTGCTTGAAGATGCAGGGCTGATCTCATTAAAAGACAACGCTGGTTTCAACGCGTCTTTAAACGATATTGTTAGCAACCCGAAGAACATTCGATTTGTTGAAGTGGATGCCGCGCAGCTACCCCGCTCTCTTGACGATGTAGATGCTGCTGCAATCACCATGAACTATGTAATGTCGGCTGGACTCGACCCTAAGAAACAAGGCATTTACTTAGAGAAAAAAGACGCACCTTTAGCAGTGATGGTTGTTGCGGCGCGAGAAGAAGACAAAAATAATGAAACGTATAAAAAGATTATCTCAATTTACCACTCACAAGAGATCAATGACTTTTTAGACAGCACTTTCAAAGGCACCATCGAAGCCGCAAATTAAGCTAAATCGTTTCAGATTTGGCGTTGCATGATACTCATAAAGCAACGCCAGATTTGAGTTGGCGGGTTGTCGTTGACGCATTCCAGCTTCTTTTCAAATTAGAGAGCAAAGCTTTAGTTACTTGAATGGAGGTTGAAAACCATATCGTCAGAGCAGATTATGTAAGCATAAAATTCAATTAAATCTGGGGGCTTTGCATGAAAAAAGAAGTGATACTTTTTGATATAAACGAAACGGTTTTAAATTTGGAGTCATTACAGCCTAAATTTAAAGCGGTGTTTGGAAAGGAGGATGCATTATCACTTTGGTTTTCAAAGCTTTTACACTCTTCAACGGTTTGCATCGCAACAAACGTAAAATCTACTTTTTCTGAATTAGCGAATGCAGCGCTCAACGCTATTGCACAACGGTACAAGTGTGATTTAACGGCGGAAAGCAAAGGTGCCTTGTTAACTTCTTTTGCCAATCTACCACCGCACACAGATATTAAAGCGTCTTTGCTCAAATTGCGCGAGAACGGGTTTAAAACCGTCGCTTTTTCCAACTCATCCCTCGATCTCATCACTTCTCAAATCAAGAACTCAGGCTTAGAAGATTATTTCGACACCGTCATTTCCGTTGAAGAAACAGGCAGTTTCAAACCCAATTCAGATGTGTATAACTTTGCAGCCGAAACTTTAAAAGAGCCTGTCGAAAACCTTCGTCTTGTCGCTACTCATGATTGGGACACTCATGGTGCGCTATCCGCTGGCTTACAAGCAGCCTATATAGACCGAACAGGAGTTGAGTATCATTCCTTGTATTTGAAACCGGAGATTAGCTCAAGGACGATGAATGGTGTGGTGGAACAAATAATTAAGCACAATTTAGACAAGTAAAATCTCAAGAGACTTTTCTACTCCTGATTCGATACAACCACCCTGTAGTGGTCAACAAATTCCGGACACTGACTTAACCGCTTTGATCAACCTTGTGTTGAACTGCTCTGGTTATAGAGACGCTGTCGGTTACCTAAAAACTGCAGTTACCTAGCAACAAATATAAGCTAGAAACTACTGTAAGAATGAGGAACGCGTTTGTCTTCATCCCAGCCTAATAGCTCAATATTGATCAATGACTTGCGCTGCTCATTACACAGTGAAGCGATATTGATGATAGGCAGTTGGCTACGAAACTGCGCTGTAAGGATGACCTTTTTACTTTCGTTAAGGCTGCTTCTGCATTGCGACAAAATCGCTTCAGTATCTAGTTGGTGTGCGTTCTCGATAATTTGGATATCAGCATTCTCTTGATAGCAATCTATCAACCAAGATACAGCAGGCTCTTCTATGCTGGTGAGCACGATGACATCTTTTGTTGTGACCAATTCTTTGAGTTCAGATAGTTTGAGTTCAGTTTCCATAAATACCCTCATTCAGCTGAAAATACATTAAAGTCGGTTGCCCAGTTTAGCCTGTGCCAAATGGTAACCTCTGTCTATCATCTCTTGTGAGCGATCGAACTCTAAGGTGCCACAAGCATTACGTGGGATCTCAAGCGTAATATCGGCGGGATAAGCGGCCAGCTTCTGGCGAGCAATGGTCGATTGCATCGCATCAAACGCTTGGTTGGCAATATCGTAAAAAGCAAAATTGAAGCTCATTTTACTTTTTACACTGTTACCGAGATTATCGATAAAGTGAACAACCTTCTCATGCAGGTTACTCTCTTTTGTTGGTAGGGAAACCGGTATCACTTCCTGTTGAAGCATTTCGGGTTCACCACCTAAGTTCACAGCCAGAGTAAAGTCTGTCTTATCACTAAAGGTAGGCGCAATCGGTACGGGATTGAGCACTCCGCCATCAATCAGCACTTCACCATTAATGACATGTGGAGTGAAGAACAGTGGCAAAGAGATGGAGGCGCGAATGGCATCAAACAGAGAACCGGATTGCAGCCAAACCTCTTTTTCTTCGGCGACGTTGGCAGCAACTGCGGTATAAGGGATGGGCAGATCTTCAATTGAAATCTCGCCGATCAGCCCACGCAGTGTGTCGATGATCTTGTCCCCTTTGAACATACCACTCGACTGCCATGAAAAGTCCAACAACATCGCCATATCACCTTGATCGATACTGGTGACCCACTCTTCAAATTCATCCAACTTGCCCGCAGCGTAGACACCACCGATAAGTGCGCCAATTGAACAGCCAGAAATGGATTTTATCTGATAGCCATGCTCAATTAACCAGCGGATGACTCCAACGTGAACCAAGCCTCTTGCGCCACCACTGCCAAGTACCAATGAGATCGTTTTTGCCATCATATTAATCCTTTAGTTTTAAATTCTAGGTGGGCTAACTCGCCAATTTACCAATTCGCCGATCTCAACTCACTGAATCACTCTCAGTCCATACGGGTAATGAAGGTTTGCTCGTCATCGACAAAAGCCACGTAGTCGCCGTGATAGATAAAAACCCGACCACGCCCTTCAACGATACACGCAAGCTGTGGGTTCAAATCTTCTTCAATATCTCTACTTTGAAAAGTGCCGGTATCGGTGATCACACCGCGGAGTTTAGGCAAAAATCCATAACTGCGTTTGGCTTGGTCAATCAGGCTCAACTCGCTGGCGGTAGAAAAGCAAGCTGGGATTGGGCCTGCATCTTCGATAAACATAGTTTTCAGTTCTTCAAAGGCTGTAATTACCAGCCAGTCGATGCCATTTACGTGATGGATAAACATTGTTTATAAATACCTAGTTTCTCGATAACTCTAATGCGGAGATTCTATCACTATCAAGTGCAGAACGTGGGAGAAATTAAGGGACTACAAATAACCAGACACATACTATCTACAGGGTCTAATACTAGTCGTCCGACTCTACGACTAATGTCTAACCGACTGAGTCTATTTGTTTTTTTTGGTTTGGTATAAGGTACTAACAACTAAATGTTAATGAGTTTTTAATTATAAGTTGACGCATTGTTTGCACTTCATACCGTGAGTCAACAACGTTTGTTGGAATAACACGCCTTAGAGTGTGAACGAAAGGAATCAACATGAGCACTACTTTAGAGTCCGTACATATACAAACAGATAAGCCTCAAGCCAATGAGGATGAACTCACCTATGAACAACAACATAAACCAAGCTCAGAGTTTGAATCCCGAGAACAGTATCTAGAACACGAATTGCAAATCATGTCGCCTAAGCGCTGGCGTCCAAATTTGCCGTTTAAAGATTATCGATTTGAGATAGAAGACACCATCCCAGCGATGGCGGCGACCATTGGTAAAGTGGTTATGGTGGGCGCGATTGCAGCCACCTTTGCTGGGGCTCTCGGATTAAATGAAGACTTCATTCTAGAAAACGTTCGTTATGAACTGCTCATCGCCTCTGTTTTCATTATTATTTTCTCTGGCTTTTTATTGCCGACTGCAAACCTCGCAGGGACCCACGGCCCACTTATCCCTTTGATTCCGATTGTGGTTGCAGCAGGTGGACACCCGATGGCGTTTGGCCTGTTGATTGGCGCTTTTGGCCTCATCTTAGCCATCAGTAAAGGTGGCAGCATGTTGGCCAACCTCACCAGTAAAGGCGTGTGTGGCGGCTTATTGCTCTACCTCGGCTTTGTTGGAACCGCCTCTCAAGTGAAAAAGCTTTTCGCTTGGGCTGAAGGAATCGGTATGAGCCACATCGCGTTTGTGGTGATCTTTTGCACCATTATCTTGTACGCGCTACTGGAACACTTCCGCAAACGTTGGTTAGCAGTACCTCTTAGCTGCTTGTTGGGTGGTACGATTGCATTTGCCATGGGCGCCCCATTTGCTTTCCACACTGAGCCAGGCTTGCCCAACATGAACCCTATGTATTGGTGGGGAGAAAATACAGGTTGGATGCTAGGCCTACCGACGATTGAACACTTCATGGTGGTATTGCCGTTTGCGATTCTAGCCGTAGCGATGTGGTCACCGGATTTCTTAGGGCATCAAGTATTCCAAAAGATCAGCTACCCAGAACGTACCGAAAAAGTACACATGAACATCGACGACACCATGACCACGGCATCAATTCGTCAAACGTTCGGTTCTCTGCTTGGCGGTACTAACTTTACGTCTTCATGGGGTACTTACATCGTACCAGCGGCGATAGCTAAACGCCCTATTCCTGCTGGCGCGCTGCTCACAGCTCTGTTCTGTATCATCGCCGCAGTTTGGGGTTACCCGATGGATTTAGCTATCTGGCAACCTGTACTGTGTGTGGCGCTGATTGTTGGGGTATTTGTGCCATTGCTAGAAGCTGGAATGGAAATGACGCGTGAAGGAAAAACCACACAGTCGGCAGCGATTGTTGTGTTCTCTTCAGCGCTCGTTAACCCTGCATTTGGCTGGGCTCTCACCATGCTGTTAGATAACTTAGGCTTAGTCGGTTGTAAAGAACGTAGTAGTGAACTGAGTAAAATGAGCCGCTGGGTATTGCCTGGCATTATGTTTATTGTGCTAAGTGGTGTAATGGCGCTGGTTGGCCTTCTACCGGGCATACCAGCGATTATCCCGAGTTTTCGTTAATATCGATTAATATCGATTTTTGGTCGAAACACTAAAAGGCCTCGCAATCGCGAGGCCTTGTTTTATCTAAGTTTCAATGAACGAGCACCGAAGTAATTGGTGATGGTAAACCACATCAACTCGAGAGCCATTCATCCAGTACTTTGATGAATTTAGGATTAATGAGATAACCGATGGAAGCATGTGGATTGCTTTTCCCGTTGCGAATATTGAGGTTATAAATCGGGTGGATATCTTTCATTCCACCGGGTATTAGATCCAGTTTGAGCATATCCTTGAAGTCATTTTTAATTTTGCTGTCATGAGAGATAAAATCATCTTCTGCCGATATGTTTATCCATTGCTGAATGTTTAACGGGTACTTCTTCTCATCTTTCAAGCGGCTCCCTTTTAGCCTATCTTTTACGTTTTCATCTCCTAACGGTGACCCGAGCGTAAGCAATAAGTTGACCTTCTTGTCCGCACCATAGTCGTGTCTATACTCTCCGTAATGAGACAGCTTCCACAACACGTCATAACTGATCATCGACCCAAGACTGTGCGACACAATCATCACATCATCCTGATTATCAAGCGCTTCCTTCAGTTCAACCATTAGCCTATGCCTGACATCGCTACCGAAATAGGTATCTTCATACCAATAATGCGCCATATCCGGCGCGACCTTTGTTATGAGTGTCTCAGCCACACCCAGCTTTCCAAAAAGCGATGAAAAAGTATCTGCTAACGCCTCTTTCAGAAAACCAATTTTAGATACCTTGTTATACGTTGTTTTATTGAACTGGCTTGTCTTGTACTTTTTGAGTTCAGACAGCGCTTGTTGTCGACTTGCAGGGTCTTCCGTTGGTTTCTCTAACAATGTGTTTGATAGTTCACCGTAATAGACAAACCGTTTATCGACATCTTTAAAAGCTTGTAACGAACTTGAGTCTCCACAATCTCGCTGCAAGCCATGTTCTATAGCCTCGTACCAAAGTGATTGAAGGGAATCTTTATCGGGCTTTTGAGCGCGACCATGAATGAATATTATTTTCTTAGCCATAGCAGGACGTCCTAAACACATAGTTAAAATTATTATCATTAGAAAGCACCACTAGATTCGGTCAGCCCTTACTAATAACAGTGGTACTAATTACGTATCTAGAGGTGGTTGATAGAGCATTTATATAACTATGAGGCCGTCGTTTAAGTGTAGTGGTCAACTGATATTGGCCACGTTCCTAGAGTTTAACCAGAACAATCGTTCTGATTCATTGGGAGTCAAACCACCGTT
>NZ_JBFSVE010000077.1:0-17533 GCF_041467715.1 Vibrio sp. 10N.247.311.14 | reverse complement strand
ACGTACGGTTCTTAGAGGGGCGGCACTTGGTAACAAGTGTCGTCTACTCGACAAAAATGAGTTTAGTGGTTAGTGTATGATTGTGTGAACAGGTGAAATCGAACCACGATTTTGTCAGACTGAGTATGAACCAGTACATATAAAGTTAGATAAAAATATAGTAGAGACCACCAATTTTTGGTGATCTAATTTTTTCATTTAGCACCTGAACTCTTACAGAAAAATTAGATCTACACGTAAAAGTTAGATAAATGGCTTCTAGCCCTCGTTGTGTAAGGGGTTTCTAACTTTTAAGTCTAACTTTAAGTTAAGTGTGCTTTTTTTGTATAACAAACAGAGCTCAACGAATTAATACAATAAATCGAATAAAGGAAAGTAAAGTGGCTGAATTTAAATACAAAGATCTTTCTCAAGAAGAACAAGATAAGCTAGATGCAGCAACCTTTCGCCGTCTGCTAGCACACTTAGACAATAATAAGGATGTTCAGAACATCGACCTTATGATCTTGGCGGGCTTCTGCCGTAATTGTTTCAGCAAGTGGTATAAAGCGGAAGCTGAGCAACAAGGCCTAGACTTGGATATCGATGACGCTCGTGAGCGCGTATACGGCATGACTTACGATGAGTGGAAACAAAACCATCAGCCAAAAGCGACACCTGAGCAACTTGCGGCATTTGAAGCGAAGCAAAAGCCAGAATAATTTGTTCTCGCTAGAAATTGATGAATAGAACAAACCAAAAAAGAGCCCATCAGGGCTCTTTTTATTTTTGCGTCGGTGTTTGTTCTGTGGTTAAGCCAACTCACCCGTTTGCGAGAAAGCTTCTAGCTTCGCTGCATAAGGTTGTAGGTCACCGATATTCAGATTTACCCACTCGTCATTGAAGTAAGTGTCTAGGTAACGTTCACCGCTATCACATAGCAAAGTCACGATAGACCCTGTTTCGCCACGCGCTTTCATCTCACTGGCTAGCTGAAGCACACCGTACATGTTAGTACCGGTTGATGCGCCAACCTTGCGACCAAGAATGTCAGATAACCAATGTGTCGTTGCGATACTTGCGGCATCTGGGATTTTACGCATTTCGTCAACCACACCAGGAATGAAGCTTGGCTCTGCTCGTGGGCGACCAATACCTTCAATCTTGCTGAATGTATTGCCTTTCACGTTCGCATTGCCTGTTTGGAAGTATTCGTGGAATACAGAGTTTTCAGGGTCGACAACACAAAGCTTAGTTTCATGCTGTTGGTAGCGAATGAAGCGGCCGATAGTTGCAGAAGTACCGCCAGTACCTGGGCTCATTACTACCCAAGCTGGAACTGGGTGATCTTCCATCTGCATTTGATTGAAAATCGAGTTCGCTATGTTGTTGTTACCACGCCAGTCGGTTGCGCGCTCAGCGTAAGTAAATTGGTCCATGTAATGGCCATTCAGCTCTTCTGCTAAACGACGTGACTCATCGTAAATTTCATCTGAGCGGTCAACAAGATGTGCTTGGCCGCCGTAGAATTCAATCTGCTCAATTTTCTTCTTCGCTGTGCACTTTGGCATCACTGCGATAAACGGAAGACCTAGTAGGCGAGCAAAGTACGCTTCAGATACCGCAGTGCTACCCGATGAAGATTCAATGATCGTTGTTTCTGGGCCAACCCAACCGTTACAGATAGCGTATAAGAACAGAGAACGCGCTAAGCGGTGCTTCAAAGAGCCCGTTGGGTGTGTGCTTTCATCTTTAAGGTAAACATCAATGCCTTCGATACTTGGTAGTTCGAGCTTGATAAGGTGCGTATCCGCTGAGCGTTGGTAGTCCGCTTCAATTTTACGAATCGCGTTGTTAATCCATTGATGGTCAGTGCACATAAGCGTTCTCCTGATCGAGTGTAGGAATTCTTTGTAATTGGTATGGTTCTAATTTAGCTACAATCAGAGAGAAAAACTTTGCCATATTTGCTTTGTTTTGCTTAAATTGTAGAAAATAATTCTCTTTAAATGCAATTTGGTGAAAATGTGATAGATGCCGTAGATAAAAAAATATTAGGATTACTGCAAGAAGATAGCACCCTGTCATTGAATGACATTTCTGAAGCGGTCAATCTCACCACAACGCCTTGCTGGAAAAGGCTTAAGCGCCTCGAAGAGAACGGCATTATTGAGAAAAGAGTCGCGCTGCTGAACCCAGAAAAGCTCGATCTTTCTTTTACCGCGTTCGTATTGATTAAAACCAGTGATCATTCTCACGAATGGTATGGTCGTTTTGTGAATACTGTGTCGGAATTTCCAGAAGTGATGGAGTTTTATCGTATGGCTGGCGAATATGACTATATGATGAAGGTTCAGGTTAAAGACATGAAGTGCTTTGATGATTTCTACAAGCGCTTGGTGAATAGCATTGACGGTATCTCTAATGTGACCTCGACATTTGCGATGGAACCATTGAAGTACACGACAGCACTGCCGCTTTAAGCTCAACCTAATCTTAGGCTACCTATCGTTTCAGTTTAACTATCTTCTCAGTTTAGATCTCGCCTCTGCGATAAAAGAAAAGGATTATTCATGTTTGCAAAAGTATCTACCGCGATCCAATTGGTATTAGCGGTCGCCATTTTTTACTTGGGCTACACCATCTATTCGTTTACTAATAAAGTAGGGGAGATCGTCGATACTTATCCGCAGGTTATCGAAGATTTATCCGGTCTCACGAAAGGGCTAAAAGTGGAAGAGCTGCTAGCATTTGCTGAACATGTTAGTGAGCTTGCTCCTCAAGTTCTGAACACAGTCGAAGAGGTCAGAAAGACGATCGATGACGTGAATCAAACCGTTTCATCGGTCGACAACAAAATCCCTGCGATATTAGATGAAGTGAAAAATGTCCGAACGGAAGTCGAGCTGGTCAGAACCGATGTCATCCCACCAGCATTGACTGAGCTGAAACGATACCGTGTGGATGTTATGCCACCGATGCTCGCTGAAAGTAAATCGTACCGCGAGCAAACTATCCCCGCCGTTGTTACTGAATCTGAAATGCTAAGAGCGGAAGTGCCGAATATTTTGGTGCAAGCTAATTTGTTGGCAGATAAGAGTCAAGCTTTGGCTCAGGACGCTGCAGAAGGCGCTGTGAAAGGTGTGGTGCTATCACCATTTAACCTTCTACGAGACGCAGGTGATGGCATTAAAACGCGAGTTCAAGGCGAGTTTGAGCCAACGTTAGAAGTTGAGTAGGTTTTATTGATTTTTGCGTGACGAGTTTTCTTAAGCGTCATTAAAGAAAGAGGCTAGGTATTAAACCTAGCCTCTCTTTTTGTTTTCTCGTACATATTTTGGGCTTATAAAAAGCGTTTATTCGCTATTTATTTGAGCGTTATTTAGTAAAACGCATCACACCTTCTTGTACTGCTGTCGCTACCAGCTCACCTTTCTGGTTGAAGATCTCGCCGCGCACTAGGCCGCGAGTGTTCGCTGCCGTTGGGCTTTCAATCGCATAAAGCAGCCATTCGTCCATTTTGAATGGGCGGTGGAACCAGATTGAGTGGTCAATCGTCGCCACTTGAAAATTTGGCGTCATGATAGAGACTTCATGTGGGTGAAGCGCCGTCACTAAGAATCCCCAATCCGATGCGTAGGCAAGCAGGTATTGGTGGATCAAGTGGTTGTCTGGCATCGCGCCATTCGCTCTTACCCAAAGGTATTGTTTCGCTTCCGTCTTCTTAGGTTTCAGTGGGTTTACCACCGTCACCGGACGCATCTCAATCGGCTTTTCGCCACAGAAGGTTTTGCGCAGTTTCTCTGGTAAGAATTCCGCAATGTGGCTCGCTAATTCAGTTTCTGAGGCAAAGTTCTCTGGTCCCGGAATATCAGGCATTGAAATCTGGTGCTCAAACCCTGGCGCATCGCCATGATAAGAAGCAGTGAGATAGAAAATAGGGCGGCCATTTTGAATCGCTTTTACACGGCGTGTGCTAAAGCTGCGTCCATCTCGTAGGTTCTCAACATCGTAAATGATTGGCTTTTCAGGATCGCCGGGAAACAGAAAATAACTGTGGAACGAGTGAACACTACGGTCGTCTTGAACGGTATAACGAGCAGCAGAAAGCGCTTGTCCCAATACCTGACCGCCGTATACCTGTGGCAGGCCTAGGTTCTCACTTTGCCCACGGAATAAACCTTCTTCCAGTTTTTCTAGCTGAAGTAAACTTAGTAATTCTTGTAAAGGTTGACTCATCGCCAGCATTCCTCTTCGTAAAATGGGTGTCAGATTATGGTGTTAATCATTTAGCTTAGTCAGATATCTGTCAATAAATCATAGGGTTTCAAGACAGAATATGAAAGCTCTCTTATAATTGGTGAGTAGATTTGCCGAGTCCGGCAAATATGTTGAGAGAAATTGAATATGAAAAAGGCTCTAATTCTTATTACGTCTTTAGTATCGTTTGGTCTACTTGTTGGTTGCCAAGCAACATCAGAAACGAGCGCTTCTCAAGAAGTGGTTGCAGAGAACACTCAAGTGATTTCAGGAACAGTAAGCTACCGTGAAAGAATTGCATTGCCAGAGAATGCAGTGGTTACCGTTACGCTAGAAGATATCTCACTGGCTGATGCACCATCGACGGTTATCGCAACTCAAGAGTTCACCACAGACGGTAAGCAAGTACCGTTCGCATTCGAGCTGAGCTACGACAACGACAAAATTAAAGCTAACCACCGTTACAACATGCGCGCATCGATTCATGTTGACGGTAAACTGCGTTTCATAACGGACACGATTAAGTCAGTAATTACTGATGTAGAAAATACACAGCAAGCAGACCTACGTTTGGTTGGTGTTCGTTAATCAGAAATCGATGCCACTGTTAAGGCATCTTGATTGGCTTAACTTAGCCAGTTGAATTGACGATTAGTGGCAGCTCTAGGGCTGCCATTTGTATATTCTGAGTTTAACTTTTCCTGCATCACTCACCTCAACCCCTTCTTTAACCAAATGCTGCTTTTGTCTGTCGAACGAATCAGCCTTTAAAGATATTTCACCCTTGCTGTTTATCACTCGATACCAAGGCAGTTTGCTACCTTCTGGCAGGTTACCCAGCGCTTTACCAACATGGCGCGCATAGCCCGGAAATCCTGAAAAACGTGCTATGTCTCCATAAGTTGTTACTTTTCCATATGGAATTTGGTGAATCACAGCAAAGATTTGGCTCAAAAATTGGTCCATACTAAATGTTCCTAGTTCATAAATACCACGGATCGGTAGAAGGAGAGGGCTATGGTATTTACAACGTTTCAGTTCTTGATAACCACATTATTAGCGGTTGTCTGCGCGAGAGCAATCAGTTTAAGTGAGGGAGATATCCCAGTACTTGCAATGGTCATTCCTGCTTTATGGATTTTGCCGCAAGGAGGCATCGCAGGATTAGCTTTGCTTGTCTCCATGACCACTTATGGATTAACGCTACCGCTACAACCCATCACGCTATCAGTCAGCGTATGGGTATTATTCCCACTATTGATGGTGGTCTTTTCAAAACGCAGCAGTTTGTCGGTCGTGATTATTTCTGGCTTGATCGTCGCAACGCTACAAGTCGGGATTATGGTCACGCAATCTGCAGGTAAGCTTGAAGGCGTCCCGTGGGTTACCACACTTCAAACCTTATCAATCATCGTGATTTGGTGGGCGGCAAATCATCTTAAGCCTGCTAGCCGACACAGCTGGTGGTCATTAGGCTTAATACTTCCATTATGGATAGCCGATTTACCTTATGCCGCTTTGGTTGCCTTGTGTGTAACGGGCATCATGGCATCGATGGAAACGCTGACGCGCTTGAAAACCTTCCGCTGGAATAAACTACTGTGTTGGACACTGCCAACGGTTGGTTTTGCGGCTTTGGTGATTACTCCAAGCATCGAAGTACCGAGCCCAGTCTTTGTGGTGTGGTTGTGTCTATTAGGTACCGCGTGGATGACAGACTACATCATTCGCACAGAAGATAACGAAGACATCGATATCTAGTACTCCAGCAATCCAAACCTTCCAAATGCAGGTAAATGGTGAATTTACCTGCGATTTTCTAATGGTTTGAATAAAGGATAAGCACTTAGACCGCAATTGTTCAAAAATAGGGTGGAAGGGCTTGCAATGGTTGCTGTGATGCTTAATAATCCAATCACTCTTTGAGGCAAGCCTCTTAGAAAACGAATCTATGGGGGCCTGGTCCTCCCGCAACAATAGCTCGTGAACTCGGTCAGGCCTGGAAGGGAGCAGCCGCAGCAAGTGACTTGTGTGCCGGGATGTGGCTGGGTTCCCACCCCTTATGATGTTTGCAAACTAACTTATATCTATAGCATTGATATATGTACTAATTGCAGTATTCCGCCTTTAAAAGCCAGAGCTAGGAAATTCCTAACTCTGGCTTTTGTCGTTAGATCAATAGCAAAAAATATACTATACCTACTAATACCAACTTAGTTTGATATGGTGTTGAATGACTGCGATCGTTAAAGTTCAAGCTCAAATCAAGATTGATCACTCAGGGTTAATGTTCAATATTCCTGTTCTTATTACTGAACAGGGCGTATTTGAACCTTTGCTTGATTACGTTATTAGCCAATCTCATATAAAAAGCCTTCCTTGGATGAACCGAGTTGTGTTTGCATGCCAGTTATTACTGGAATACATGGAGGTCAATCGTGGGTTATTCTCAGAACCGAACCTTCTATTTCAATCTTTTGTACAACGGCTATCATCGGGGACCATCGACAAAGTAGGGTTTGATTCATCAGGTTTGTTTTGGTTACCTCGATCCGTCTCCAACGTTAATCAGCTTTTATCTGCATTGAATGGATTAACGGATTGGCTCTCTATCCATAAAAATACAAGCAGTCTTAACGACTTTGAAGAAGCAACCACCCACCAAGAGCGACTCAATTACGCCGCGTGGCACAAGAGAAATCAGTACAATTTTCTTGGCCATATAAAAAAAAATGCACTTCCCGAATTATTGAAAAAGGTCAGGAAAGTTCGTGGGAAGAAAGACGTAATTAAAGTGGACGGAGACGCGATTTCATTTCCAGAACAGCTATTTAAATCTTTTTTTATCGACGGTGTCGGCAGTGCGAGAGACTCCAGAATTGCCATTCGCGATCAGCTGATTTTGCTGTTGATGCACGGGGCTGGGGTTAGAGAGAGTGATGCTCTGCATTTGTGGGTTGATGATGTGTTTCTTGATCCAATGAACTCTGATAGTGTTACCGTTCGTTTATATCATCCTGAAGATGGCAAGGCACCGAATCATTGGGTCGGTAGAAAACGACAAAGTACGCGTTCGGCTTACCTTGCTGAAAAGTATCACCTAACACCACGCAATAAACTCACGGGTACCGCCAGAGTTGGTTGGAAAACCAAAGTGGTCGATCACGATGATAACTATATTCAACTTCATTGGTTTCCCTCTTATTACGGGGAAGTGTTTGCTTATTTATGGCAGCAATATTTATTTGCTTTGCTCCCTATTCAGCGCAATCACCCTTACGCTTTTGTTTCTTTTTCTAGACGGCAACTAGGTAACGCATTAACGCTAAATGCTTTCAATCAAAGCTATGCGGCGGGTATGGGCAGAATAGGTCAACTTGCATCGAAGCCAGAAGGTCGTTCACCTCATGGACATCGCCATGCCTATGGAAGACGCATGTCTAATGCAGGGGTAGATGTGCGATTCATTAAGAAAGCACTGCATCACTCTTCTCTATTATCTCAGTCGATCTACACCCAACCAGGCGTCCGTGATGTCACACTTGCTTGCGAGCGTGCCACGCAGAAGCTTGATGGTCAGCAGTATGCGAACTTCAAGCAAGATGTTGAACTGAGTTGGGAAACCATTATGGAATCTGGGTTCGAAGATATTGATCCCGACGGTTTGTTTTCAGGTAAAGCGCCAAAATTTGGGAAACGAACTAAATGAAATCAATAGACTATGAATTTAATTGGTTCACCGAAAAGAATGGTTCGGGTTGGGATACGTGGCGAGAGGTTGCGGCGACGTGGTTGCATCAAAAGAAGTATGGCATTGATCATAAGAAGAATGCATTGGACCGGTTTTTGGATGAATACTTAGTTCCGAAATTTATTATTGATCCCGTCGAGTTTTTCGAAATGGGTCCGCAAGATTATGATCAGTTTCTCGGTCAATTCGAATTGTCGGAAGGCTACAGGGTTCGACAAAACAATGAGGTGTGCTCGTTTATCGATTGGGTGATAACCACCTATTATTCTCAACCGGATGATGATGGTGAGTTGGTTGCCATGTTTAAGAACCCTTTTCAAAAAGGGTCTAATCCAGTTAAAAATCAAGAAACGGTCTACAACGCTTTACCTTATACCTACATTAAACGGTTGCGAAAAACTCTTTGTCCGATTGAAAGGGGAAACTTTTCAGACTGGAAATGGGCGATTGAGCAAAGTGACGCATTTATATTGAATGGCCGGCATCAAAGAGACTGGTTTATTGTTGACGGCTCTGTCATTGATAAAGATGACCCTGATTTTGTATGGCGGAAAATCAAAGTAGATAAGCCTCGCAGTATTAGAATTGATGGAGTGCTAAAACCGTTTAAGAAAGGTGAGCATTTTTATGTGATTTGGTCCCCCGTTCGCGCAATGGCACTGTACCTAAAATTGCAACTTCCATTACGTACTTTTCAGGTTCGTATGCTTGATTCTGGTGAAGCCGATACGTGGCGCTACGAAAGTGGAAGTTGGGTTGCTAACGAAATGAATGATTTTGTTGAAGGCAGTGAAAAGCACCCTTGGCAAAAAGGTGTATTTCACCGAATCATCACACCAGACATTGGCGATGTGATGACAGGTCTTTACATTAATACTAATAAGACCGCTGATAAGAATAAGGATGAAATCACGCGAGGCTATGTGATCCCTTGGCAGCATGAAGAGGTCTTATATTGGCTAGAAAAACTGCGCAACTGGCAACAGAAATACAACCCTATTACGGAAGCAACCTCTATTCATCAGCTTGATTACAAACATTTTGGAAGCACAAAAACTGATATTCAGCGCAATGAAATTGGCAACATTTGTTTTTTGTTCCGCAATGCCGCCGCCACCATAAATAGTGAAAAGAAATTGCCGATAACCCAAGGGTATTTGAATACACTTTGGGTTAATTTAATGGCGCAACTCGAACAGGATGTTCATGAAGATGACCATAAATTAACGGACGGTAGTAAAGTTAATTTTATTGACCCTACCAATCATCGTAAGACGTTCTTCCCACTGCATTCATTACGTGTCTCGCTTATCACTTGCTACACCATCGAAGGGGAAATCCCCGCGCCGGTATTATCCAAATTACTGGTGGGTCACAGTAGGCTCATCATGACGATGCATTACACTAAGATCTCGCCTGTGATGATGGCGAAAAAAATGCAGGTGGCAGAAAGCAAAATTGAAGAACAAAACGACGCAAGCTTGCATTCATTTTTGGTCAATAAATCGATAGAGCAGATCGGCTTAAAATCCGCTTATACAGATATTGAGTCGCTGCGCACGGTACTAAGGGTGAGGAACCCCGCAGGATGGCAGGAAAAAGCGATAGGTATTTGTTTAGCAGGAGGGAATACCACGCCCCTTGTGGAAAACACTTCAATTGCAGGTTGCTGGAATGGTGGTGAAAAACTAAAAAAAGCGAATCGTAATCAAGCGGACTTGTATGGCCCTGTTCCTCATGGAATTGAAAATTGCGTCCGTTGTCGCTGGTTTATCACCGACATCAAATACATCCATTCATTAACCGCTCACTTTAACAACCTTAGCTATCACGCCTCTGAATCAGCCAAAATCGCAGCAGAATTAGAAGCTGAGCAAGCTGAGTTGTTGGATGAAGAGTACTTTTGTGAGGTGAATAATGAGCCTTTCAAAAAATACGAGTATTTGCATCAAATAGATCGACGCATTGAAAAGCAAAAAATTGGTGCGGATGAATACTGTAAAGACTTAGTCGCGTGTTTTCAGATCATTCGTAAGCTCATTAATATCGAAGAGCAGCGCCTGCCAGAAGATACAGCGGATAAAGTCGTCGCAATGGGCTCACATGCCGAGATCTCTCCCTTCTTTAGCTTTCTAGATACAGACTCTGAATTTAGGCAATTGATACAACTGTGTGATGACGCAGAAGTTTACGCCGATCTGCGGGATGATTTAAGAAAAACACCCGCGATCACTCATCGTTCAAACAAGTTGAATTCAATGCTAATGCAATCGGGTTACATGCCATTTTTGATGCAACTTGATGATGAAACGCAACTGTTAGCGGGCAATGCAATGATTAATGCCATGCTCAAAGCGACAGGAGAACTTGATAAAACCAAAGCGATGGGTCTCATCGCATCGTATCTTGATACGGAAACGTATTTACAAGACGCGGGTTTGTTGGAGATTGGGGTTAAAGCTATTGAATCTCAAACCGGAATTAATATTTTACGTCTTGCCGATTTATCGAAAAACAAAGTTGGAGTGACTAAAAATGGCTAGCCCCGTTGATCCACATATCGTATTAGAAGAGCTTTGCTCAAGAGCAACAGCCCGCACAACGACAGCGCTAAGAACATTGCACCAAATTCTAGAACAACAAAGCCAGATGAAGTCATTGGACTTCTCTATTGTCACGATTGGAAAGTTATCTCAAGAACAAGGTGGACCTTCGACACAAACCATTCGTAATCGAACAGGAAAGCATTTTCAGCAATTGATTGATGCGTGGGCAGCCTATTCGGGAACGACTCGTAAGAAGCCACTCTCGGTGCGTCAAAAGCAGCTTCTCAACAATAATGACCAACGCATACTGGAGTCTATCGATGATCCAGTCATTCGAGCGGTTGTCGGTTCGTTAATTGCGGAGAGGAACAAATACAGAGACCAGCTTAACGTATTAAAAGCGAATGCCGATATTGTCATAGACCGGACTACTAAATCTCAGCCTCAGGTGGCGGCTACTTCAAATCAGCTGACACCAATAGAAGTGGAGGCTCTGCGGTTTGCCATTTCTGACGAGTTTATGGATGAAAAAAGATGGGTTGTGATGCCGACGGGGCAAGTTAAAGATGAAAATGGCATAGAGGTTTACCAGCGAGGTTATGTGAATGGGGTGCTTAAATTAATCTAAGTGTGGGGGAAGTAGGGCTGTGGACGACGCTTTGCCCGGAAGTGAGTTGAGTTAACGGTTACCGGATCACCTAACAAGGTTTTGCCCCATTCTCACTTAGAGTAATTGCTCTTCGTTAAGCGAGTCTGCTGAGATTATCCAAAATTTTCTAATGTTAGAAACGGATAAACACTCTGGGTATTGAACCTAAACATGTTGGCAGAAATAGTAAGATTATCTCCCAACAGCATTAACTGTTGGGGAGGATATAAAGGTGAATGTTGTCTTTCGGATGTTAGTTAACAGAATTCGAAACTATGTTCTTCGAGGTCCTAAAATGCCGAATTAGCTACTTTTGTTAGGTAAGCTATAAATATCATTAATGGCAAAGTACCTCCCCAACGATGAAGAGTGTAAGTGGCTTGTTTGTTACTCGATGATTGTGATTTAAGCAAGGGAACAGCAAGCATTACACCTAATACCCCTGTTAAAATAATCATGTAAGGAATATCTCGGCTTACGACTTGCTCTGGAATGATCAACTCTTGACCTACTATCGAAGGTATAGCGATTACTCCCAATAAATTGAAAATATTCGAGCCTATTACAGTGGCAAATACAATGTCGTACATTCCTCTGCGCACTCCAGCAATCGCAGCCGCCAGTTCGGGTAAGCTTGTCCCAAATGCAATTATAGTCAATCCAATGGTAAGCTCGCTCAAACCAGCTAGTTGAGCCAAGTTAACCGCTCCCCAGACCATTAACCGCGATGAGGTTAACAGCAGTAACAACATCACTAAACTTTCCCACCCGGCTCGTTTTTTAGTTAATGGCAAGAACTCGAGATCATCTTCAGAAACCTCACCTTGTCTTACGGACTTAGCTAAATAGAAACAGTATACGGCTAGAAAAATCACCAATAATAGACCGTCTGTAATATTTAGCTTTCCTGTGGACATCAGTGCGCTACAGATCAGCATTGATCCTGCCAATATCGGAAACTCTTTTTTGATAAAGCGCTTGTTAGCTTGGATGGGAGCCATTAACACAGCAATGGAAAGCACAAGACCAATATTAATAATATTAGAACCAATACCATTGCCTACAGCCAACTCTCCTGCATTATTTAAAGCAGCAACGGCGGATACGAGTAATTCGGGGGCCGATGTTCCAAACGCAACAACAGTCATACCTATAAAAATCAATGATATGTTGCAATGCTTGGCATAGGTTGCAGATGCAGAAATAAGCCGATCTGCACTGAATGCCACTAAAACTAAGCCGATTGATAACGCTAACGATGGGAGTAAAAAAACAGTCATAGAATAAGTATTCAGAGGGCCTATAACAAACACGAACAACCCCACACTTAGCCCTCGCATAAAGTGTGTAAGTTGTTCGAGTCTCGCTGGGTAGGTACTAAAAACTACTGGTTGCACCATGACGTCTGGTCAAATATGTTGACACAACCTTTTGCAATGCTAGCAAAGCAAAATAGCTACTCCCTCAAACTGGTGAAGACTATAAACGCATAGAGCTAGAAAAGCAATTTGCAGTACGTAGACTAATCCGTAATTTGCTAATTTAGCAAAACCGTTGACAAACTTTTGTCCATAAATGAGTTGAACGACGCCGCTACGTGGTGTGATCACCAAGGGATTCTGTCGTATCTTAATTACTAAGCGATTCATGGGTTTTGAAAACGGAACACATCAACAATTTGTTGTCTAAAATCACCCACTACGTCGAAGTAGTGGCACTGTTCTTCAGAGTTGTGGTTAGATAAGGTGGCTGCTTTTTGTTCAGTTTTAGTTAGTTGTGTTTCGCCCCATGAAATCTGGGTGCCTGAACTTTTTATGCTTGAGTAGTTTGGTATCCGCGTGTTATGAATTTCTGAAAATGCAGCGTTGTTATGGGGCATGTGTTCTTGAAATACTACATCGTTCAAAGGGATCTCCTCTGCGACTCGGTTGGCATAAGTCACTAGGTTGGGTTCGGCAAAAGTATATAACCACGCTTCTTGGTTTATCCCTTTGTTTATCCTGAGAATACGCCCCAAGATTTGCCTGAAGTAAAGCTCTGTTTTAACCTTGCTAAGGTGGCAGCACACTTGAAGCCTAGGGATATCTGTCCCTTCGCTAATCATTCCCACACTCACTATCCAATCGGAATCGCTGCTTCTGAAGTCATCGATGATCCCTGAAGGGGCGTCATGCTTGTAAGTGACAAGAACCGCCTTTTTATTAAACTCTTCGGAAAGCATTGAGTGTATTCTTATCGCGTGCTCAACAGATGCCGCTACCACTAACCCTGCGGCGTTTGGTTTCTTTTCCTGAATCGCATCTAGCTTCTTTAAGCCTAATTTTATCAGGTATCTTATGCAGGTATCGTCGGTGATGATACTTTGATAGTAGCCAAAAGGTTCATCCAGATATTCACGGATGGATGAGAAGTGGCGAGTTTCTGAATCGTTAGATTTTGCAGTGATCATTTCGTTGTCGACTAAGACAATACTGGGTAAGCGACATACTTTATCTTTAACCGCTTGGCTCAACCCATAGACGTAGTTACATTCAATTTCAGCCGTGTTGATGTTGTAGCTTGATAGGCTTACCGGTGCTTTATCAGAACGCCATGGCGTACCAGTTAATGAAAGTGTGTATCGAGCGTGGGATTGTATGTGTTGAATAACTTTTTCACCCCATGCGTTTGCCTCTGTCATGTTGAGCCCCGCGCAATGATGAATTTCATCAAGGACAACCAGGACTCGGTGAGTTTGTAGCAAAGACCAAAAGTAGTCATCAAAGTACTGCAAACCTTGATAGGTATACGAGGCACCTAACGCTCCAATCGCGCCATCAAAACGACAGTTCAGGTGATTCTTAAAGGTATAGGCTAATCCCTGCGATATGGCGGTTGAAGGTGAAAAGCAAAGGACAAAGTCGATAGCTTTTTGTTCAAGTAGCCGAGAGGCAACTTCTGCCGCCATGACTGACTTTCCAGCCCCAGGCGTTGCAAGACAGAGGAAGTGAGACTGACCTTTCTGATAGTGATGCAGGGCCAGTTCGACGCACTCTGATTGCCACTGGCGCAAAGCTATCATGATAGTGCTAATGCCATTTTAATTGCTCTTATCTGACCAACCAATTTCGAACTTTGAATCTTGGTCTTGCTCCTTACATCATGTAAGCCTTCTTTTAAATGAGGGAACTCAGAACTAAGACCTTGATAGGTTTCAAACTCATGTAAGCAGGCTAAAAAGTCACTTTCACATTGCTCTAATCTTTCTTGAAGAACCGTTTTAGGCGAATTTGATTTGCTTTCATAAGAGCTGTTATGGTTTTCGCTGACTTTGATAGTGCTGTTGTTTTTCGAGAGTTCCCAGGTTGTTTTTGAAAACAGCTCAGTCTTTTGATACGTCACTTTTTTGGTGCCTTTAACGCTTACTTTACACAGTAGCTGTTTATTTTCTAGGCGTAGGATATGTCGGTACACCAGTCGTCTTGCTGCAGCTTTATCTAACGTAGAACCAGCGAGAGCCAGGTACCGATCCCTAAGTTCTAATACAGAAAAATCATCAAGTTGATCCTCAATGAGAATTTGATAGAGAAACGGAATTAGGTGAATTGGTTTACTGGACATTTTGTTTACCGAAATTTCGAGTGGGATTTTAAATGCGGATTATAGTCCGTGGCTTTATATGCCGCAAGTAAGGATAGTTTTCATTTTAGCTTGGATTAAAAATGAAAGACTTAGCGGTTAAATTTGGCTCGAAATTACGTGAGGTACGTAAAGAAAAAGGCATCTCTCAAGATAAACTCGCGCTCATTGCTGATATAGATAGAAGTTACGTTGGCCGCATTGAACGTGGTGAAGTGAATATTACACTCGAAAAAGTCTATGGCTTGGCACAAGCCTTAGAATGCAATGTTGTTGAGTTGCTGCCAGCGCAATAGCTAAAAGAGTATTCATACCATTCAAGAATCGCTGCGGTTGTCGTTAAGTATCTTGTATACGCTGTTTCTTGAAATGCCTAGCATACTAGAGATCTGTGTAATTTTTTGATGCTCAGAATGCATACTGATGACTTGTTGCTTTATTGCGTTCGAGAGTGGTTTCCTACCTTTGTATTTTCCAGCGGCTTTTGCTGCCGCGATCCCTTCAAGTTGACGTTCACTGCGAATGTTTAATTCAAACTCGGCAAAGACGGCCAACATATCGAGAAACGCTTTGCCGGATGCTGAATCTGTTGAGATAGGTTGTTCTAAAGCGGTCAGTAGGATTTGCTGCTCGTTAAAGGTTTTGACCATCTGCTGCAAATCTAGAACAGACCTGGCGATGCGATCGATTCTTGTAATGACGAGAGTGTCTCCGGCTCTTAGGTATTCCATTAGATCCACCAAACCTTGACGTTTGATGTTTGACCCCGTCGAAGTATCAGAGAAGATTTTGATACAACCTGCTTCCGTGAGTTTCTGAATCTGGAGATCTAATGATTGCTCTGTAGTGGAAACTCGTGCGTAGCCGACCTTGCTCATTGAATTTGCTCATTTAGCATCTAGACTTATTGAACATAGTGTCATTTAAAGTGTTTATCCACTCTAAATGAACATTATTGAGAAGCGATGAGTTTGTTGAATTAGGGTATACCTTAAATGAAGGCTTGCAGCCGCATGATGTGGAAGCTACTCGTTTAGAAAAGAGGAGACGTCATGAATTTTCGAGATCCTGAGCTTATTCTTGTTAAGCGTTTTCGTGGCGGAAAGAAATCCTATTTTCAAGTGAATTCATTTGATACCGAATGCGTGTCATTACAGGATATAGAACATGGCGAATGCTTTTGCTTTAAACGAGCGCAGTTAGAAAGCCACATTAACAGCGGCCTTCTTATCGCAACGGTCAAAAATAATGTTCCTGACGTTTTATTCATCAATGCTGTTAAAAAGAAAACAAAACCTGTAGCCGTTGGCAAGAAGAAAACAAAACCTGTAGCCGTTGGCAAGAAAGCAGCGAATGAAATGGAGGTAGAGCGTCGATATTTCTATGTGCACAAAGTACTGGATTCGGATCTTCCTGCATTGTCAGCAAATCGGTTAACACCTTGGATTAGCAAGGTAGCAGCAGAAATCGAAGATGAATCCCCACCATCATATAAAACACTCACCCGATGGCTTAAAGCGTTTAATGAATCGGGATGGAAAAAAGCGTCGCTGCTCTCACGTCATCATAATAAAGGTAATCACTCCAATCGACTGCCCCCTGAAGTAGATCAATTACTATCTCAGGTTATCGTTGAGCATGCTAGGTCTTCAGTGAGAGTTAATATAGGCAAAGCACATCGAGATTTTATTGAGCGAATGGAACGGCTGAATGAGCGTCGATGCAACGAAGGGCTACCGATGCTTACTCCGAGCAGTTATGAAACTACGTTGCAGCGTTTCAGAAAGTGACCATCTGGTTGTTTATTTTTGTAGCCTTATAACGGGATGAACAATGAACTTTAGCGACCCTAATCTTATTCTTGTGAAGCGCTATCGAGGCGGCAAGTGTTCTCATTATCAGGTAAGTGATGTGAGCCGAACTGAAATTACCATCAAAGACATCGAGCATGGTGGGCACTTTTCCTTTGCAACACGCCAATTAGAATCCCATATACAAAAAGGCCTGTTGGTTGCTGTCATTAAAGATGCTCTCCCTGAAACGGTATTTGTTAACCCTGTAGGCAAAAAGGCTAAGTCCCAGAAAGCGAGCCGAGAGTTAGAATACGAAAAAACAATGGAAAGGCGCTATGCGTACGTAAGGGGAGTATTGGACTCTGATGTTCCGGCGTATACCGAAAAGCGACTGGTTCCGTGGCTTGCTACATTTTCTGAAACTATTGAGGATGCAAATCCACCAAGCTGGCGAACGCTAGCAGAGTGGGTCAGTGTGTACGTGAAATCAGGTTGGCAAAAGAAAGCCTTGAAACCTGCTCACGCGCGTAAGGGTAATCGAACACAATATTTGGATGATGAGGTTGAGAGGCTTTTATTGAAGGTTGTTAGGGACCACTCATTAAAACAAATCAGAGTGAACTATACGCAAGCGCATAATGATTTCTTGAAGCTTGTGGATGATCTCAATCGATCGAGAGTTAAGCAGGGTTTGAAACCAGTTAAAGCGAGCAGTTACCGCACAACGGTTAACCGATTTCAACGGTAGTATAGTGATAGCCATATGTACTAATCTGATACCTATTTAAAATTAAATAAAATCAAAGGCTTAATTGGATTGGTATCCAGTGTGCTATAAATTTATATCCTGTTGCAAGCATCACCTTAAAAAAGCCGCTCTTTATGAAGTGACCCCGTAAAGTTGGACATTTCTGTTAAGCGGCTTTCAAGGCCTGAG
>NZ_JBFSVE010000076.1:0-17744 GCF_041467715.1 Vibrio sp. 10N.247.311.14 | reverse complement strand
AGTTCAAAAAAAATCCCCAAGCGTGGCTTAGGGATTTGTGTATAAGAGACAGGCCAGTTGGCTGCCTTTTTATTTATTCAGATCTGTTCAACGAGCGAGATTAGAGCAGATGCTTTTCTAGGTAGTGAGCAACGGCATCGTCTGCGTTACTGCCAATCACTTCATTGTCAGGTAGTGCTTTCATCACTTTCTCATGTGATGTACCCATGATTAGACCTTTACCCGCCATAGCCAGCATTTCAGCGTCGTTCATGCCATCACCAAAGGCAACACAGTTATCCAGAGTCAGGTTTAGTGATTTTGCAACAGCGTCTAGAGCGTGGCCTTTAGAGACTTCAGCGGCCATCACTTCCAGACACCAAGGTGTAGAGAAGGCGATGTTCAGTTTGTCGCCAAAAGCATCTCTTAGCTTTTGTTCAAACGTGACGAGATATTCGTGGTCTTGTTCTGGATGTGTGAAGAAGACTTTCGCGATGCCTTCGCTTGGTGCGTTTTCAGCTTCAAAGCGCTTGTAGCTAAAGCCAGACTCACTGTGGAATTTAGCCAACATTTCATCTTCACGGTCTAGTAACCAATCTTCATTCTGGTACATGTGAATAAAGAGGTTTGGATCTTGGCGCACAATATCAATAACTGGCTGAACGAGTTCCTGAGGTACGTTCTGGCTATACATCAGTTGATCGTTTTGGTCATGCACGCGTGCACCGTTTGAAGTGATCATGTACGCCGGAATACCTGCGATTTGACGAATCCCAGCTACATCGACGTGATGGCGACCCGTTGCGAAGATGAAGGTATAACCTTGGTCGTGTAATTTCTTAAGCGTTAGCTTGGTAAAGTCGCTTAGCTGATGGTTGGGAGCCAAAAGCGTACCATCTAAATCAGAAGCAACAATTTTCACGGAATCTTTTAGTGCAGAAATACTCATTTAACCCTCATTGCAAAATGCTTAACCAATATTGACGCTAGCCAGCGCTAGAATCGTTTTAACTACAATATCTCTAGGTAGAAATTGTATGCCAAATTCATGCAAGAAAAGAGGGCAAAGCTCACTTACTTCTCTTCCTCTTTAGCGCTTATTTTCTTGGTAGGTTGCTTAGCCTATTAGCTCTAGGCGAAAAACTGATTGATCGCATCCAGTGTTTGATTGCGATATTCATCCTGCTCAAACAACACCTCATGCCTAGAACCCTCAATCAACTTAAACTGACAATCAGAGTTGGTTTTCTTCAGCTTAGAGATGAACTTTACTTGAGCACTGTTACTGACAATCTTTTCATCCCCAGCTTGAATCAATAGCAGAGGGATCTTGATTTGACGAGTTTGTTGAATTGCTTGCTTGGCGGCCATTAACCCTTGCCACACCCAACGCGTGCTTGGTCCACCCACCTGCAAAGATGGAGACTCGTCATATAAGCGACGGAACCACTGATAGCGAACCTTACTGTGGCTCAGTAAGTTGTTTTCAAAAGGCTTCGAATAATATGCTTGTTGGCCCGGCGCGTAAGTTGGCTTGGCATAAAAAGCGGTAAGCACTTGTCCAACGATCATCGCGATAGGTTTCAGGTACCACTCGGTATTGATACCAAACATCGGAGCGCACAGAGTCACCTTATCAAACGGGTGGTCTGGATGGGTTTGTAGGTAGCGAGTGGCTATGGTGCTGCCCATTGAGTGTGCGAGCAGGTAGCGATTGGAATACTTACTGAGATCAAAACTGGCAATGACGTCAGACATGTCAGATTCATAATCATCAAACTCATGAATGTGACCAATGTCAGAGTCTGTTACCATACGTTCAGACTGGCCTTGACCTTGGTGGTCAAATGAATAAACGTCATAGCCTTGTTGATAAAAATCATAAAAGATTTCTTGGTATTTTTGGCAGCATTCGATACGGCCATTTGAAATCACAATAGCTTTGCTGTGCTTTTCTGAGGTGAGGCTGCACCAGTACAGTTTCTTTTTACCAGACGATGTTAAAAACCCCTCTTTTCTTTGTTGCCAAAGAGCGTTGATCGGGTGTTTAATCGCATGATCGAACTGAGGTTCTTGAGTGTAAGGGAAGGTGGCTTCGCTGTGGTTTTCCATGGGAAATTACCTGAACTGATGCGTGTGAGAGCTTTATTGCTACTAATGTTGTTAGATTAAAGAACTAGTAAGGAAATGCAAATGGATACTCATGTTTGGCTTGCTTATGTTGTCACAGCGATTTTGTTTAGCTTGGCTCCGGGCTCGGGTACCGTTAACTCAATCAGTAATGGGCTTAGCTATGGCACTAAAAAGTCACTCGCATCAATTGTTGGCTTACAGCTTGGTCTTGCGTTTCACATTATGCTGGTGGGCGCGGGTATCGGTGCACTCGTTGCTAAGTCTGCGTTGGCGTTCAGCATCATTAAGTGGGTCGGCGTGGTGTACTTACTTTGGTTAGGTATTCAAAAGTGGCGTGATAGCTCGAGCCTAGTAGCATCTGAAGAAAGCTCTACTCTGTCGAGTGGCAAACTGCTGAGAAACGCTGTGCTTATCAACCTAACTAACCCGAAATCAATCGTGTTTTTGGTGGCTTTGTTTCCTCAGTTTATTGACCCTACACAACCTCAAGCACCTCAGTTATTAGTGCTAGGTGTGACGACAGTATTCATTGATAGCGTTGTTATGTTGGGTTACACCTCATTAGCGTCACAAATGGGACGTTTTATTCGCTCTGATCGCATAATGGGTAAGATAAATAAAATATTTGGTGGTATGTTCATGGGCTGCGGTGCTTTGCTAGCTGCCGCGAAAGCTTAGATTAAGCGACTGAGTTATAGTTAAACCAATCAGAGTTATCAAGAAATGACCGCTACATACGTTGCTCGACAACCTATCTTAAATCGCAAGAGGAATACACTCGGCTATGAGTTGTTATTTCGCGATGGAGAAAAGAATGCGTACCCAGCGCATATTGAGTCTAATCGAGCAACGTATCGTCTGATTGTTGAGAACTTCTTGTCTGTTGGTCTTAACCCTTCTATTCCATCTTCACGCTGCTTTATCAACTTCCCTTATCAAAGTTTGATTCGTCGACTGCCCTTAAGTTTGCCGAAAGATAAGGTGGTGGTAGAGATTCTGGAAACCTGTAAACCAACAGATGAATTGTTGGAAGCGGTTAAAGACCTTTACCAAGCGGGTTACATGATTGCCCTAGATGATTTTACTTCGACCCCAGAATGGGAACGTTTCCTTAAATACACGCATATCGTAAAGCTCGATATTATGCAGATGGGTTTGGATGAAGCGTGTGATTTGGTTAGGGCGCATCAAGGGAAAAAGTTTAGCTTTTTGGCGGAGCGCGTTGAGACCGAACAAGAATTCCAGCAAGCCAAAGAGGCTGGCTTTAAGTTTTTCCAAGGTTACTTTTTCAATAAACCGGAAATCATCAAGAGTAAATACATTAGCCCTGAGCAAGTGATTGCTATGGAGCTGTTTCAAGAAGTGTGTAAGCCCGATGTGGACTTTCAACGGGTGGAGAGCATTGTCGCGAAAGATGTGGCGCTCTCATATAAGCTGCTGCGTTTTGTGAATACTATGTCGCCGCGCCTTGAAGTTACCATCTCTTCTTTTCGTCAGGCTTTGGTATATCTAGGTCAAGAGAAACTGAAAATGTTTGTCTCGTTAGCCGTCGCCTCTTATGTGTCCGATAAAAAGCCTAAAGAGCTGTATGGATTGTCTCTACAGCGTGCTCAGTTTTGTCAGCGTATGTCTCGCTATCAGGCATTTGAAGGGTATAGAGAACAGGCCTTTATGATTGGCTTATTCTCCTTGTTGGATGCTCTGTTGGACTTGTCGTTAGATAACTTAGTCGAGCAGTTGCCGCTGTGTAAAAGTATCAAGGTTGCTCTATTACGTAGAGAAGGGCCATATGGTACCTTGCTCGCACTTGAAGAGAGCTTTGAGCATGCCGATTGGCAACAGATTGATGAGCACTGCGCCGATTTAGGATTAAGCGTGGATCAGGTGAAAACGGAGCTTACTGAAGCGCGCCGTTGGAGCCATACCGTGACCAACAAGCTCTGATATTTCTTCGTTAAACTTTTATGACAATTGAAACGCACGCCTTGACGTGCGTTTTTTTATATCTAAGATATGTGTATATCCATATATGAGTATGTTTTTATGCTTCCTCACCAATTTTTTAAATTACTGTCCGATGAAACGCGAGTGCGTTGCTTAATGTTGATAGTTCGCAATGAGTGCTTATCGGTTGGTGAGTTGACTCAGGCATTGCAAGAAAGTCAGCCAAAGGTTTCACGCCATCTTGCGCAGCTGCGTTCAAACGGTGTTTTGACTGATGTTCGCCAGGGGCAGTGGGTGTTTTACCGCCTGTCACAAGATTTACCAGGTTGGATGCTAAAGTTAATTGACGACCTTATTGCATCGAACTGTTTGAAAACTGAATACCAGCAAGATATTGAGCGCTTAGAGTCGATGAACTCACGCCCAGTATGTTGCGTTTAAATACATTAAAACTTAATGCCGAAATAGTTGGAGTTGCAGCTAGGCGACAAGTGAACTTATCCCTATGAGCATAGTGGCTCTATGTAATTAGGGCGGCCGGCGCTCCGGTAAGTGAACGTAGTCAACAACGCTGCGGCTTCAAATATGAAGGCAATTAACTGAGAGAACAGAAAATGACAGTCAAAGTAGGTATTAATGGTTTTGGTCGTATCGGCCGTCTAGCACTTCGCGCAGCATTCGATTGGGATGAGCTAGAATTTGTTCAAATTAACGATGTTGCTGGCGACACAACAACACTGGCCCACCTTCTAGAATTTGATTCAGTTCAAGGTCGCTTTCACCACGAAGTAACTGCAGAAGGCGATGAGATGATCATTAATGGCCAGCGCATCAAGACCACACAAGAGCGCGACATCGATGCGATCGACTGGTCTGGTTGTGATGTGGTTATCGAAGCGACCGGTGTTCACCGTAAGACCTCTTTCCTAAACAAATACCTAGAGCAAGGCGTGAAGCGCGTTGTGGTATCGGCGCCAGTGAAAGAAGAAGGCATCGCAAACATCGTTGTTGGTGTGAATGACAATATCTTCGACCCTGCGGTACACAAAATCGTAACGGCAGCGTCTTGTACAACGAACTGTATCGCGCCAGTGGTTAAGGTGATCAACGAGAAGCTTGGTATCGAGAACGCAGCCTTCACCACTATTCACGATTTAACTAACACGCAAACTATTCTTGATGCGCCGCACAAAGACTTACGCCGCGCACGTGCATGTGGCATGAGTCTTATCCCAACAACGACGGGCAGCGCCAAAGCGATTGTTGAGATCTTCCCTGAGCTAGAAAACCGCATCAACGGCCACGCAGTTCGTGTACCGCTAGCGAACGCTTCTCTGACAGACATCATCTTCGAAGTGAAGCAAGACACCACGGCAGAAGAAGTTAACGCGATGCTGAAAGAAGCGTCTCAGAATGAACTAAAAGGTATTCTTGGCTTTGAAGAGCGTCCACTGGTTTCTATCGATTACAAAGGCGACCAACGCTCAACAATCGTGGATGCACTATCAACGATGTTGGTCGGTAAGCGCATGGTTAAGATCTACGCTTGGTACGACAATGAGATGGGTTACGCAACACGTACCGCTGAGCTTGTTCGTACCGTTGGCCTTGCTTAATAAGAATCTGGAGAAGATATAATGATACATCCAACATGGCAACTAGACCTAGAGCAAGGTGCGCTAGTGCTTACTCCGTGCCCAGGCACAAAAGAAGCAACGCTTGATGCATCACTGGCTCAGCTAAAAGAGCAAGGCGTTGAAGCTATCGTGACAGCACTTGATGACCATGAGCTTGCAAGCAAAGACGTGGCGGCACTTGGTGAAAAAACACGTGCGTTAGGTATGCAATGGTTCCAGATCGAAATTGAAGACGACTGTGCACCGGGTGCTGGTTTTGCTGCGAAGTGGCAAGCAGCTAGCCCTGAGCTACATAACATCGTCGATAACGGCGGCAAGGTTGCAATGCATTGTATGGGCGGCTCTGGTCGCACTGGTTTGTTCGCAGCTCACCTACTGTTAGAAAAAGGCTGGGATTTGAGCAAGGTAGTTCAAGAGGTGCAGGCACTGCGTCCAGGTGCCTTCACTAAACCTATCCAGGTTGAATACATTAATGGCGTAGCGAATAGCTAATAGTCATCAGTGTTAGACAGGGAGCTTTTGGTATCTGGAGTGTTGAACTTATCATGATCCAAAAGCTCTTTTTGTTTAGATTGCAGAGATAGCGTTATGTTTTCAAATCTAAGTAAGAGCGTTCGCCAATACATGTTGGTGACTTTTAACTACTGGAACTTCACCATTACTGATGGTGCACTTCGCATGTTGGTGGTTCTGTATTTTTACGACCTTGGCTACAGTTCGTTAGAAATCGCCTCACTGTTCCTTTTCTATGAATTCTTTGGTGTGGTGACTAACCTAATCGGTGGCTGGTTAGGGGCGCGTCTTGGCCTCAATAAGACCATGAACATTGGGTTAGGCATGCAAGTCGTCGCCTTGGGTATGCTCGCGGTGCCAACGGCAATGCTGACCATTCCTTGGGTCATGGCGGCGCAAGCCTTGTCTGGTATCGCTAAAGACCTCAATAAGATGAGTGCCAAGAGCTCAATTAAGACTCTGGTTCCTGATGAACAACAAGGCGCGCTTTATAAGTGGATTGCGATTCTGACCGGATCTAAGAATGCGCTTAAAGGGGCAGGCTTCTTTATTGGTGGTTTACTGCTTTCAACGATTGGCTTCCAATACGCCGTGCTCGCGATGGCAGCCGTGTTGGCATTGGTCTTCGTTGGCAGTGTGTTGAGCTTAGAAGCGGACATGGGCAAAGCGAAAACCAAGCCTAAGTTCAAACAGATCTTCTCTAAGTCTGAATCCATCAACATCCTATCCGCAGCACGTATGTTCCTGTTTGGCGCTCGTGATGTGTGGTTTGTGATTGCTTTGCCGATTTACCTAGGCAGTGTGTTTGGTTGGGATCACTCATGGGTTGGCGGTTTCTTAGCTGCTTGGACTATCGCTTATGGCTTTGTACAGGGCATAGCGCCGAAGATTACTGGTAAAACTCAAGGTAAGGTGCCAGATGGCCATGCCGCGCTGTTATGGGCTGGTGCGCTGGCTATAGTGACCGCTGCTATCGCTTATGCGGTACAGATTGGCTGGCAACCAGAGCTCGTTATCGTGGGTGGTTTGATGGTATTTGGTGCCATCTTTGCGGTGAACTCATCACTTCACTCATATTTGATAGTGAGTTATGCGAAAGGCGATGGCGTTTCTCTTGATGTCGGTTTCTACTACATGGCAAACGCGATGGGCCGTTTGATTGGCACGATATTGTCGGGCTTGGTATTCCAAATGGCAGGTTTGTCTGCGTGTCTGTGGGTTTCCTTCGCATTCTTGGCGATAACGACAGTGATCTCTCTGCGTTTACCGAAAGTGCCGCAAATTTCAGCGGCATAAGCTTCAGCCACATGAGCCTCATTTGTGAGAGCTCAAGTCGCAGAAGCTAGAGTCGTATGAGCTAAATTCGCGATAAGTATCTCCTTTAACACTAAGCTGACTTGGTATTTATTCCGGTCAGCTTTTTTATTGCTATAGTAGAATGATTGAATATTAATCAGGCATTTACATGAAGCAGCGAATTCTCTTTTTTGATTTAGCACGATGTGTCGCGGCCGTAGCGGTTATCGCGATTCATGTTTTGGCGCCTTATCGCAATGAGTTGGGCACTATTCCTTTCGGTGAATGGCTTACTGCCATTACGGTAAACGGTTTCAGCCGCTGGGCAGTACCTGTGTTCATTTTGATTACTGGAGCACTGATGCTCAGTGATCAGCGCCCGTTTGACGCCAAATACTACCTCAAGCGTCGTTTGGGCAAGGTACTGATACCTTTCATTGTCTGGTCGCTTTTCTATACCTATCTGTCGGGCTGGTCGGCAATGGGCTTTGATGCCGACGTCAGTTGGGACGTGTTGCTTAATAGCTACCATCATTACACCTATTACCACCTTGGTTTCTTCTATTACTTCATCCCACTCTATTTTGTGATTCCGTTCTTGCAGATCATGGTTAGAAAGTACGGTGATAGATCGGTCTATGCCTTTACGGCGGTATGGTTGTTCACAACATTGCTGTTCTTACTGAAAATCGATGGCCCTTGGAGTCACGAATTGTGGTTGTACACAGGTTACTTACCATTGGGTTACTTGCTGTATAAGATTGTGCCACTTAACAAGATGACCGTTGGCGTGAGTGTGTTACTGGGTGGGCTAGCGTTACTAACCACGGTTTACATGGTGGTTGATGCAAGCTTGGTAGCAGAAGAGTACACGGTAGGGCGCTGGCTATCTTACAAAACGTTGAATACCGTATTAGCCGCGAGCATGGTGTTCATGGTATGCCGATACTATGGTGAAGGCCTGTCTGAGAAGAGTAACCAAGTGGTTGGCTTTATCAGTAAGCACAGCTTAGGTATTTACCTGCTGCACCCGATTTTCTTGTGGCCGATGAAAGAGTTTGGTTGGTACCAAGGACATCCGGCATGGGTTATTCCATTATGGATTGTGATCAGCGGAGCTGGCGCATTATGGATGAGCTGGTTGGTGTCTAAGTCAGAGAAAACGCGTTGGTTATTGCCTTAGCGGTGATTGCTAAGGCTTTCTGATGGATTGCTTAGGGACGACAGTTGAAGCGGCTGACGTTTAGCGCTTCAACGCAAAGTGTAAGAACTTATCGCCTTTGTAGGTTAAGGTTCCTTTGTCGCCAGGGTTAAGGGCGTGGAAATAGTGGATGCCGACTTGGAATTCTCGCTTCGGACCAACCACACCACGTTGAACGTAAATCCAGTACTCTTGATCTTCTTGGCCCGGTTCTGCGTCAGGAAGGTCGATCGATTGTTTGTCTAACACCGTGACATTCACTTTCTTCTCTGGCGCATTTTCACCTTGCGAGTGTTTTCGATAGAAACCAATAAATACCCAAGCCGCTAGAGCAGCGAGAGCAAAGATGGCAAAAAAGAGTGAATTAGGCATATAACCTCCATGTAGTCGTGATGGTTATTCTAGTCTTTCAGGCAATAGGGATATGTGTTTAAAGCCGTTATTCGTGAACTGTTGTAAGCCAAGCTGATTATTTTTCGGCAGACATCACATTTAATGGTCAGTTTGGGATAAAGCATTGTTATTTATTGTCTCTTTCTCTCGTAAATAACAGTGATTTTGTATAAGAATAGGGAAATGCTCGACTAGAATTATAGTGTGGAGTGGGAGGGCTAAGATGACCGATATTGAAAAAGTGGTGACAAGAACTCGCAATATAGAGAAATTATTGAGGCTTCAATATCATGCCGAAGGCGAAGGATTGCATGAGCTTGTAACAAGCTGTGAAGAAAGGCTACCGCACGATATGGTGAGCAAGCTGCGCTATATCGCAACGTGTCGTAATAAGGTAGTCAATGAACATGAGGCTAAGTTGGAAGACCAACATAAGTTCATCATGATGTGTAACGACTGTGAGAAGGAGCTGACTCCACGTAGTGGTCGTTTTATCTGGCGAGTTGCGATCTTACTGATGATGGCAATGACTTTAGCTGCCGCAGGTTTCTATTATGCGAACTGGGATGTGCTAACACTGCATCTGTTTTCGAAGTGAAAAAATTGAACAAAAAAAGGGACGCTCATGGCGTCCCTTTTTTTATCTGTAACTTGCTTAGTACATCATCGGTAGTGTCATTAGACCTACAACTACCGCGATCATTACAAGTCCTTGTCTTTGCGAAGATGAAATCATAACACTACTCCTAAATTTGGTTGTCTCTCGCTATGTTTTAAAGAATAGCACTACTTATGGCCTTAGATCAAGAATTACTTTCGAAAGCTTTAAAAGTAGTAGAAAACTATGAGTTTTTGGCTTGTTTGGCAGTGTTTAACTGTGTTTTATGGTGTGTTCTTATTTTGTTCGTTGTGATTTATGTTTGTTCTAATTTGATTTAACTTGTTGTTTTGTAATGGTTGTTTTGTGTAATTTATATTGTTAAAGGTTGTTAAACTGTATTAATAGGGGCTGGTGGTGGCTAGGTTTGTTTTGGTTGGTTTTTTAAGTTTTCGACTTGGTTTTTGTGGCGGTTTTTACCGGGGGCTTGAAATAACCTGACAAAACTGGGATTTAAAAAAAGAAAACTGGCTACTTTACAAGTCTAGGCTTGGTTGGCGTTTTTATTTCCTTATTAATCTTGAGTTTGTTTATTTAAGTTATTGTTATTATTTACTTTAAATGTGGTTATTTTAATTTTTTAAGTGTGGTGTTTTACGGAATTAGGCCGGTTTTGGTGGGGTCGATAGGTTAGAATTGGCCAAAATTCAAGTATGGCGACTCTAATGCCAGTTTGAATGGGTTTTATGATGATTCGTTCTAGTTTTAAACGAATGGCCATTGTCATGGTGGTAATTGTTACGACTTCAATCTAAAGAGACTCTTTTTAGTGGAAGCGTAATCAAGATCCAATTTTGAGGCGCTGAGGCTTTACATCAACACTCGTGTGCCTAGACTGGCGACGATTTAAAGCAATAGGGCAAATGGTATGTGGAGTTGGTTGGCGGTTTCCTTGTCTGGTATCGGAGCAATAGCAGGAACGAAACATGGACATATCGGTCAGGCCTTATCGTATAAGGTTTTTACCTTTGTATTATTAGCGACAATTGCTTTAACTCAGTCGGTTGTGGCTGACTTTACCTATTGGATAGTTGCGGGGTTGGCTATCTCTGCGATCGCAGATGTCCTGCATACTCTCACTCAAAAACGCCCTCTGCATTTTGTCTGCTTCTTATTGGCTCAACTCTGTTACAGCAAAGCTTTTTGGTTACAGCTATCAGGTGAAATGGTTTGGTGGTTGTTCGCGCTGTTATTGGCAGCTTGCGTTGTTGCTTTCTTTTTACTGCTGCCACGCTTAGACAAACTCGTTTTTCCCGTGGTCATCATGGGCATTGTGCTTATTCAGTTAGCATGGGCTTCTGGTGAGGTTTGGCTGCTGGATCCTCAGTTATCACACGCGGTCGGTTTTGCTGGCTGTAGCGTGCTGCTCCTTTCGGCCTTAGCTTATGCGCTAAACAGTTACCGCAGCCCAATCAAGGGCGCTTACTTTTGGGTAACGGGCAGTTACTTTCTCGCACACGCTCTCATTGTTGCTTCCCTTACCATTTAGGGTAGAGCTAGCTTAATTCTGAGCTACATCAAGGCAGCTAAGATGAAAGTAGGTACTCTACGTCTACTTCATTAAACATGAGATAGAGTTATGACTACCGAAATTCATGCACACAACGTTTTAAACCTACTGAGTGAAAAGCCCCTGACTCGTGAAGAGTTGACGCAAGAGCTCGCTCAAACTTACGGCGCAGAAGCTCGCTTCCATACGTGTAAGCTAAATGGTCTGGATTTGGATAGCTTGCTGAAATTTTTCCTGAAGATGGAAAAGGTCGTGGTTATTGATGACAAACTTTGCACCAATCGCGACCGTGTGTGTAACCACTAATTCCCAGAGATTTGGTTTTTTGAGCCTTTTGGCGTTTATAGATAAGAAGAGTGGATGCGACGTTTCGGCTTCACTCTTAAATTATCTTTTTACTTTTCTCCTTTCTATTTGCTCTCGAAAAATTCCCTTCTAATTACATAAGTTAATCCTTTTATTACTGCGTTCGAAAATCAATGTTGAGGCTGCTATACTCCGCGCACTTACGCTTTTCGAGACAAACTTATGGAAATCTTATCTGCAGCAACCATGCTGTTTCTTATCATGGACCCGCTTGGCAACTTGCCAATCGTGCTCTCTATCCTTAAGCATATTGACCCGAAGCGTCGCCGTATTGTTCTGATTCGTGAGCTGATGTTCGCACTGGTTATCTTGCTGCTGTTCTTATTTGCGGGTCAAAGCATCATGAACTTCCTGCACGTGCAGCCTGAAACCTTGAGTATCTCTGGCGGTATTATTCTGTTTATTATCGCAATTAAGATGATTTTCCCAAGTGCGGGTAGTATTACTGGCCTCGCGGCGGGTGAAGAACCGTTTATTGTGCCGATGGCGATCCCAATGATTGCTGGCCCTTCAGTGATTGCGGCATTGATTCTGTTGTCGACACAGCACCCTGACAATATGTTAGAGCTTTCAGGCGCAGTGATGCTGGCTTGGGGTGCTACCTTCTTTATTCTGATGTTTAATGGCTTCTTCCTGCGAGTGCTGGGAGAGAGAGGTCTTAAAGCCATCGAACGCTTGATGGGCTTGTTGTTGGTTATGCTGTCGACGCAAATGTTCCTCGATGGTGTGAAAGGCTACATGGGCTAACATCAATATGATTGCTGAATAAAAAAACGCCGCTCAAATGAGCGGCGTTTTTGTCTCTACTGTTTCTGTCATGATGTTTTCTGTAGCTAAGCGTTTTATATCTGGGCTTAAGCTCGATTACATCATGTGTTTGCGTCGGATATCGAGTAAGGCGAAGACACCGAAAATCAATATTGACCACTTCTCCCAACGTGACATCTCGATCTTATCGCCGAATGCACCGATGAAAATCAGCATCTGCAGGCCGTGCATGAAGAACAAGAATGCTGTCATGATATAAAGCGCAATCGCAGCATTACCCGGGAACGGGTAGAAAATATTTACGATCAAGATAAACCAAACAAAGGCGATGGCTGCTTTTGCTAGTGGAAGCAAGAACTTCATTCAATAACTCCTATTCTTCAGTAATTCGATTGAACAGTCGGTAGCTTGACTGTCCGGTGGTCTTATCGCGATGCAATTCCCAGTTCTCTGGCATAGCTTCGAGTTTCAGTTCTTTCTCTGTCTCGACGTAAATGATGGCATTGTCTGCAAGCCAACCGTTACTCTCAAGCAGTTGTACTGTTTCTGCCAGTAAGCCTTTGCGAAATGGTGGATCAAGGAAAACCATATCGTAAGGAGTGCCTGGTTTCTTAAGGAAAGAGATAGCATCAGTATTCACGACATTAATGTTGTCTGCCTTGAGCTCTTTCGCGTTATCAGAAAGCTGTTTAGCCGCCTTTTGATTCATTTCGAGCAGTGTCACCATTTTGGCTTGGCGAGAAGCTGCTTCAAAACCTAGACCGCCAGAACCGGCAAATACATCCAAGCAAGTTGAATGTGGGATATCTTGAGCCACCCAGTTAAAGAGTGTTTCTTTTACTCGGTCAATGGTTGGGCGTAATCCTTCTAAATCATGAACAGGCAGCTTTCTACCTCTCCATGAGCCACTAATAATTCGAACAAAGCCTCCGGATGGCTTTTTTTGTGATGTGTTTTGCTGGCGACGTCTTACCATAGATTTTTTGACCGCTAATAAAGTGATACTATACCGAGCCCAATTTAAGTGGGTTCGTGTATTAAATAAATTTGCAATGACAAAGTGTATCAAGCTAAAAGCAAACTTATCACTGCTTTGTCATTTTTCTTTACTATTCGTTTGTACAAGCTTGTATTGTATAACAATAGCAAAGAGTCGACGTGTATTAAGTCAATACAGCTAATTAGTAGATCTAGGAAACTCCTCTGATGACGGAAAAAAAGAAGCGCGGATTATTATCGTGGCTTGGTTTTGGTGAAGAAGAACAAAGCCCAAAAACTCAGAATGAAGCGAACGTAGAAAGCGTTGAAGATCAAACTGAAGTTGAATCACAAGTTGAGGCTGAACAGGTCGCGCCTGAAGCTGAACAAGTTAAGCCAACTGAATCTGAGCAAGCGCTTGAAGAAGCTCAACAAGAGCAGCAACCTGTCGCAGCAGAAGCAGAAGCAGAAGCAGAAGCAGAAGCAGAAGCAGAAGCAGAACAGGAAGAAGTGGCAGTTCCTCAAGCTAAGGTTGAAGAAGTACAAGAGAAGCCGACAGAAAGCTTCTTTGCTCGTCTTAAGCGCAGCCTAAGCCGCACTAAAGCAAACATCGGTGCTGGTTTCTTTGGTCTGTTCAAAGGCAAGCAAATCGATGAAGACCTGTTTGAAGAGCTAGAAGAGCAACTTCTGATTGCTGACGTGGGTATGAATACCACGGTTAAGATCATTGAAAACCTGACAGAAAAAGCATCTCGCAATGACCTAAAAGACGGTGAAGCGCTTTATGGTCTGCTCAAAGAAGAGATGGCAGACATCTTAAGCCAAGTGGAACAGCCACTGGTTGTTGATACCACTAAAACACCTTACGTTATCTTAATGGTGGGTGTGAACGGTGTAGGTAAGACAACTACGATCGGTAAGCTGGCGAAACAATTCCAAAATGAAGGCAAGAAAGTGATGCTAGCAGCGGGTGATACCTTCCGTGCTGCAGCCGTTGAACAGCTTCAGGTTTGGGGTCAGCGTAACGATGTGCCAGTTATCGCTCAACACACTGGTGCGGACAGTGCGTCTGTTATCTACGATGCGATTGAAGCAGCGAAGGCTCGTGGTGTTGATGTTGTGATTGCTGATACAGCCGGTCGTTTGCAGAACAAGAGCAACCTGATGGAAGAGCTACGCAAGATCGTTCGTGTAATGAAGAAGATTGATGACTCTGCGCCACACGAAATCATGCTAACGCTCGATGCAGGTACAGGTCAGAACGCTATCAGCCAAGCGAAGTTGTTCAGTGAAGTGGCTCCAGTTACGGGTATTACACTGACTAAGCTAGATGGTACGGCGAAAGGTGGTGTAATTTTCTCAATTGCTGACCAGTTCCAGATTCCAATCCGCTACATTGGTGTGGGTGAAGGTATTGATGACCTGCGTCCATTTGAATCTAAAGACTTCATTGAAGCACTATTTAGCCGCGAAGAGTAACGCGAGTAGCAAAGTGGTTTATCCTTAATCTGCTACCGTTTTTAAATTTGATATTAGTGATCGTAAGAGGAATTTTCGGTGATCAAATTTCAGCAAGTGAGTAAAGCCTACCGAGGTGGAAGACAAGCGCTCCAAAAAGTGGACTTTCACCTGAAACGTGGAGAGATGGCTTTTTTGGGTGGGCACTCTGGGGCTGGTAAAAGTACCTTGCTGAAGTTGATCTGCGCGATAGAGCGTCCAACTGATGGACGTGTCTGGTTCAACGATCACGATATCACTCGTATCCCAGCCAAAGACATTCCTTTCTTACGCCGTAATATTGGGATTGTTTTTCAAGACCATCGCCTGCTGATGGACCGTTCGATTTTCGATAACGTCGCTCTGCCTATGCGTATTGAATCTATTTCTGAAAACGAAATAAAACGCCGAGTCAGTGCTGCGTTGGATAAAACCGGTTTATTAGATAAAGCCCGTTGTTTGCCAAGCCAACTTTCTGGTGGTGAACAACAACGCGTGGGTATTGCTCGCGCCGTGGTTAACCGTCCAACTCTGCTTTTAGCCGATGAGCCTACCGGTAATCTAGACCCTGAATTATCTAACCGTGTGTTGCGATTATTTGAAGAATTCAACCGCGCAGGTGTGACGATCATCCTAGCGACGCATGATATCGGGTTAGTGAACACTCGCCCTCAGTACCGCCATCTTGAATTAAACCAAGGATTTTTGAGTGAGGTTGAAGACTATGGCCGCGAATAAGCGCATCAAAAAACCTCAATCTAATCGAGCAGCAAACCGCGCTTCAAGCGACGGCTTCTTTGTTGTTCACTGGAAACAAGCCAAGTCATCGTTCTCGCAAATGTGGCAGCGCCCGTTAGGCAACTTACTGACCCTTGCGGTGATCTCTATGGCGTTGGCGATGCCAGCTTGTTTGTACCTATTAGGTAAAAATGTAGGGGAAGTGGCGCAAGATGTCACTAGCCCGTCACAAATAAGTGCTTATGTAGAGGATGGTATTCCAGAGCCACGAGTAATGGTGCTTAAGGATGAAATCGAAAGTTGGGATCAAGTTGAGCTCGTGGAGTACATTTCTCCGCAGCAAGGGCTTGCAGACCTCAGCCAGTATTCTGGTTTTGAAGACGCCCTAACCATTCTCGACGATTATTCACTGCCAGGTGTGCTGGTGATTACGCCAAGCGTGCACAGCGATACCTTAATTAAAGAGCTGGCAGGCACAGTTAAACAACAAGAATTAGTGACCGATGTTCGCCTAGACGAAGATTGGTTAGCGCGATTAGATGCGATCAAAGCATTAGCGGCTGTCATCGTGATTACCTTAACGGTATTGATGCTGGGCGCGGTATTTCTGATTATCGGCAATACACTACGATTTAATGTGTTGGCGCATAAAGAAGAGATTCAAACCATGAAGCTGATTGGTGCGACCGACAGCTACATTCTTCGACCATACCTTTATGCTGGGATGTGGTTTGGCGTTTTAGGTTCGATTAGCGCTTGGGTAATGACGGCATTGATTACCGTATTGCTGAACAGCGCGGTGGATGACTTGGCTCAGCTATACGACAGCCACTTCCGTTTAATTGGCCTGAGTTGGGATGAATCTTTACTGCTTTTGATCGTCGGAACTCTGCTTGGTAGTGTGGCTGCAAAGCTTTCTGCACAGCGTCACCTAAAAGAAATTGAACCAGTTTAGGTGAATAGAGTCATATTTAGACGAAAAATAGGCACTTCTTAACCAGTTTTTGCCTTGTATAGACGAATTGATTATGCATAATTACTTCCCCCTCCTTGAAACCTGTTCATTTTAGGTTCAAGATTGTAGGGTTTTAATAGATGTATTACTCCAGATCAGAGATTGATGAGGAACCGAATGGCAAACCAAGCGTATCAAATGGCTTTAGTCACACAAGATAGTTTAGATAGCTATATCCGCTCAGCGAACAGCTACCCTATGCTGACTCCTGAAGAGGAACGTGGACTTGCAGAGCGATTACATTACAAAGGTGAGATCGACGCTGCGAAAGGCTTGATCCTTTCCCACCTAAGATTCGTGGTGCACGTTGCAAGAGGCTACTCTGGCTACGGGCTACCAATGGCTGATCTCGTCCAAGAAGGTAACATCGGCTTGATGAAGGCTGTTAAGCGCTTCAATCCAGAAGTTGGTGTTCGTCTCGTCTCGTTTGCTGTTCACTGGATCAAAGCTGAAATCCATGAATACGTTCTACGTAACTGGCGTATCGTTAAAATTGCGACCACTAAGGCACAGCGTAAACTGTTCTTTAACCTTCGTAAGTCTAAAAAGCGTTTGGGTTGGTTCAATAACGGTGAAGTTGAGACGGTTGCTCGTGAACTGGGTGTTGAGCCTTCAGAAGTTCGTGAGATGGAATCTCGCTTAGCAGCACAAGATGCGACGTTTGAAGCGCCTATGGACGATGACGATGGCGGTTCTGCTTACACTGCTCCAGTTTACTACCTAGAAGACAAGGCGTCAGACGTTGCTGAGACGGTTGAAGCGGCTAACTGGGAGTCACACACCAATAATCGCCTAGGGCTAGCACTAGCAAGCTTAGACGAGCGTAGCCAACACATTGTTCGCTCACGTTGGTTAGACGACAACAAGGCAACCCTGCAAGACTTAGCGGATACCTACAGTATCTCAGCTGAGCGTGTTCGCCAGTTAGAAAAGAATGCGATGAAGAAATTGAAACAAGCCGTTGGTGATTTCTAATAGCATCTAGTTTCTATTAGCTTCTACTTTCTAGTAGAGCTAACAAATAGCTGAATTTTGAAAAGGCCGAGATCGAGAGATCTCGGCCTTTTTGTTGTGCGCCGAGCATGGCGTTGATCTAGGAGGTGAAAGTCCTCTACGGG